>CAMDVZ010000369.1 GCA_945878895.1 Caenispirillum bisanense
GTTTCAGGCGTCCGTCCAGCCGAAACCGGTCGAATCCAGCCGGAAACGGCGCCATCCAGCCCGGATCGACCGCGTCCAGCCGAAACCGCCAGCAGGGGGGTGTGGGCTGGACGACGCCGCCGCGTCTTCCGGGCCACCCGGTGATGGCCGGCCGGGCGCCTGTCGGGATCGGCGGTGCGGCCAGGGAAAGCGGAACCCTCGGCCGGGGACTCCGGCGCGAGGCATTTGAGTCGACCATCTCCTTCACCCCGATTTCCCGACCGTCACCGGAGGCCGACCGGCCATGACCGAAGCCCAGCCCTCGCTTGCCCAGAGCGCCGATTTCGCCCGCGAGCCGGTGTTGCGGCTGGTGCCGCAGCCCGCCGACATGAACGGCAACGGCGATATCTTCGGCGGCTGGGTGCTGTCGCAGATGGATATCGCGGGTGGTACGGTCGCCTCGCGGGCCGCCAGGGGCAGGGTCGCGACGGTGGCGATCACGGCGATGGAGTTCGTGCAGCCGATCAAGGTCGGCGATCTGGTCAGCATCTACGGGCAGGTGACGCGGGTGGGCAAAACGTCGATCACCGTGCATCTGGAGACCGTCGTGCAGCGCCGCCTCGATCCGGCGCCGATCCGGGTGACCGAGGGAACGTTCGTGTTCGTGGCGATCGATTCGGATGGCAAGCCGCGGGCGGTGGGGTCGTGACGATGTCGGGAAAGCTTCTGCTCGGAGGGGTGTTGGGGTTGCTGCTGGCGTGGCCGGGAATCGGGTTCGCGCATCCGCACATTCTGGTCTCGCAAGTCACTCGTTTCATTGAGAAAGACGGGTTCTTCGTCGCCGTCGAGACGAGCTGGCGATTCGACCCCGCGGCGAGCGAATTCGAGATTGTCGTCGCCGATACCGACAAGGACGGCAAACTCTCGGCCCGCGAGGTCAAGCCGCTGGGCGAGCTGGCGCTCAACGAACTGAAGAGTTTCGGTTACCTGATCTGGTTCAGGATCGATGGCAAGGATCAACGTCCGACGCTAAAGCCTTCGTTCGACGCGCGAATCGCCGATCCGGCGGAGTTCGTTCCCGAGGGCTGGGCGCCGGTCCCCGACAAGGACGGCAAGCTGCCGCCGCAGGCCAGGCCCGACCCGCTCCAGGGCGCCGTCACCCTGAAGGACCGCAAGCCGCGCCGGATGCGCAATCTCGTCTACGTCCTGCGCCACGAGCTGCCCAAACCGGTCAAAACCCTGTCGCTGAGCGTGCTCGATCCGGAGGACTATATCCGCCTCGTGGTCGACGAAAAAACGCCCGTCCTCAAGGGTCCCAACGACCAGGCGACCTGCGTGGTCGACAAGCACCCGACCCTGAAAAGCGACTATTTCCCCGGCAATCCGCACGTCGCGGACCGGATTACCTGCCGTTTGCCCTGATTTTCCCGTTTGCCTGACTTTCACGGAATCCACGCCATGTCGCTCGCCCTGCCGCGGCTCTCGACCCGCGCCGCCTGGATGTGGATCGGGGCTGGCCTGCTGAGCCTGATCGTCGCCGGCCTGGTGTTCGTGGACCTGTTCGGTGGTCTTGGCCGCGGCGCCGCCGAGATCCAGAGCCGCGTCAACCGCGACATCGGCATGCGCCTGCGCGATATCGGCGAGGGCGACGGGCTGACGGCACTTTGGCCGCTGATCGCCATCGGCTTCGGCTACGGCGTCCTCCACACGCTGGGACCGGGCCACGGCAAGGCCATCGTGGTGGCCTACTTCCTCGACGGCAGCCGCCGCCGTGGCTGGCTGGAAGGCATTTGGGCCGGCAGCTGGATCGCCATCACCCACACCGCCAGCGCCTTGATTCTGAACGCTTTTCTGGCCGCGATGGGTTTCCTCAGCCCGCTCGCCGCGCAAAGCCGCATCCGCTGGGTCGAGCTGGTCTCGTACGGCCTCGTCTTCGCCATCGGCCTCTGGCGCCTGCACGCCGGCCTGACCGGCCGCCTGCACGAGCACGACCACGGCGAGGCGGGGCACGGGCACCACGGGCATGGTCACCACGGCCACGGCCACGACCATGCTAACCCCCATGGGGGTTATGGCGACGGGGGTCATAAGGCGCACGCTAACCACCATGCCGGTTGCGACGGCCACCGGCATGACCACGGCAAGCCCCCCGCCACCGGCTGGCGCGCCTTCCTGCGCCCGCGCGCCGGGCTGGCGCTGCTGACCGCCGGCGGCATCGCACCCTGTGCCGGCGCCGTCGTGATGGTGCTGCTGGGCGCCGCACTCGGCGTCCTGTGGGCCGGCCTTGTCGGCGTCGTGGCCATCGCGCTCGGGATGGCGCTCACCCTCTCGGCCGTCGGCCTCGCCTCGATGGCCGCCCACCGCCTGCTGATCGGCGAGCGGGCGTCCGACACCCTGGGCCGGATCACCACCACGCTGGCGGCGCTGGTGGTGCTGGGGACCAGTGGGTTTTTGCTGCTGGGGCCGGTGACACGGTTGTTCGCGACGTAGGGGCGGGGAGCGGCGACGCCGTCGGCCCAGCACCAATCCCCCGGAGCGAGTCACTCAAACGGCATAACTACTTCTTTAATTGAATATTCTAATTATCGCATGGAAAGCGCGAGAGGCGACGTAACGGCTCTCGGGCGATGACCGACCCCATCGACGCGAACCTCCACTACGCCTCCGGCTAATCGCGGCGCCGGAGTAGCTGCTCGCGCAGGCGGTCGCGCGTCGCGGCGTCGTCGCCGGCGCGGCGCTGCTTTTCGACGTTGCGGCCGCGCGCGGCGGCCTGGTCGAGCACGTAGTCGGCGGACTGGATCAGCCCGGCGGCTTGCAGTTCGCGCAGGAAATCGCCGGTGCCGATCAGGCTCGCCCGATCGTCGACGATGGCGCTGCGCTTGCGCAGGTCGGAGTCCTCGAACAGCAGCAGGGCCTCGGCCACCGGATCGCCGCGCAAATGGCGCTCGACGGCTTCGATGGCGGCCTGCTCGCCGAGCCCGCGGATCGAGCGTCCTTCCTCGATCCGCCGTTGCTGGTCGATGCCGATGTCGGTCGGCACGATCCGCACGAGGTCCAGATGGGCGTTGATCCACTCGACGATGCGACCAGCACCCGGCGCGCCATGCACCCGCGTCGCCTCGACATAGACAGCATCCGGTATGCTGACCGGTAGCCGCGCCCGCAGCAGTGCGTCGAGCGAGTCCGCCAGCGCCAGCGTCAGCAGTGGCGAGGTGTCCGTGACGACGAGGGCGAAGGGCGCCTTCACGCCGGCGGCGCCGTCATCGCCTTGCGCAGCAGCGCCAGACCGCGCTGGCGGGCGGCGACGTTGGGTCCGTCCATCGGCGCGATCGGCGGGCGCAAGCCGAGTTCGCCCAGACCGCCGAGCACCTGGACGTAGTCCTCGAAGCCGCGCTCGCGCAGCGCCCACCAGGTGATCTCGCCGGCGGCGTAGGCGCGCAGCAGGGTTTCCTTGTCGCCTTCGGTCATCGCGCGGTCTCCGGAATCGTGGCCCGACAGTACCGCAACGGAGGTCTCCATTCCACGCCATCGCTCGCAACGAAATCGGTGGCGCGGCGGCGTCGACGCGTCGAACGACGCCGCCACCGCGGGAGGCGCGCGCGGCGTGCCGGCCGGCGTAGTCTGGCGCCTTCGCGAGGAGGGAACACATGGACGCGCTTCCACGCCGCAGGGTCGGCAGGACGAAACTCGAGGTGACGGAACTGGGCCTCGGCGGCGCCCCGCTCGGTGGCTTCCGCGCCACCATCGCGGAGGCCGAGGCGACCGGGCTGGTCGATGCCGGTTTCGGCGCCGGCATCCGCTACTTCGACACCTCGCCCTTCTACGGCTACGGCCGCAGCGAGCTGCGCATGGGCGCCGCCCTGCGCGACAAGCCGCGCGATAGCTACGTGCTGTCGACCAAGATCGGCCGCGTGCTGCACGTGCGCCAGCCGGGCGAGGCGCTGCCGGCGGATTTCCGCCAGAACGGCTTGCCGGGCTTCGTGCCGGAATTCGACTACAGCTACGACGGCGTCATGCGCTCGCTGGAGCACTCGCATTTCCGGCTCGGGCTCGATCGCATCGACATCGCGCTGGTCCACGACGTCGATTTCTGGACGATCGGCGACCGCGACGTGCTCGACCAGCGTTTCCGCACCGTCATGGATTCCGGCTTCCGGGCGCTCGACGAGCTGCGCAAGGCCGGCGTCATCGGCGCCATCGGCGTCGGCATCAACGAGTCCGACACCAGCCTGCGTTTCATCCAGGCCGGCGACTTCGACTGCATGCTGCTGGCCGGCCGCTACACGCTGCTCGAACAGGGCGGGCTCGACGCCTTCCTGCCGGAATGCGTCAGGCGCGGTGTCTCGGTGATCCTGGGCGGACCCTACAATTCGGGCATCCTGACCGGCGGGGTGAAGGAGGGCGCCACCCACGACTACGTGCCGGCCGCCGCTCCGTTGATCGAGAAAGCGCGCAAGATCGAGGCCGTGTGCGCCCGCCACGGCGTGGCGCTGGGCGCCGCGGCCATGCAGTTCCCGCTGTTCCACCCCGCCATCTGCTCGGTGATCCCCGGCGCGCTCGCGGCGACCGAGGTGACACAGAACGTGGCCCGCATGGGTGTGAGAATTCCGGCCGAGCTGTGGTCCGAACTCAAGCGCGAAAAGCTGCTCGACCCGACCGCCCCGACGCCCAACTAGGGCCTGTCCTCAATTGAGGCAACTGAGTGCGGCGACGAGGTGGACGGCGGCGAGATAGTTGCGCGCGGTCTTGTCGTAGCGGGTGGCGATGGCCCTGTACTGCTTGAGGCGGGCGAAGAAATTCTCGATCAGATGACGGGCTTTGTAGAGCG
>CAMDVZ010000370.1 GCA_945878895.1 Caenispirillum bisanense
CCCGAGCTGAACCCCATGGAGAACGTCTGGGCCTACCTGCGCCAGAACAAGCTCTGCGCCCGGGTCTGGAACACCTGCGACGAGATCCTCGACGCCTGTCAAAGCGCCTGGCGCTTCCTCGTCGACGATCCAGCCCGGATCCGCTCCACCGGCACCAGGAAATGGGCGTGTGTCACTCGATAAGTCGGCTGGTATGATCCACGCGGAGTTCCTGACGCGAACCGAAGGGGTCAAGGCGACACGTCGCAAGCGGCGGGTGCGGGACAAGGAGAGCGGGCGCTGGCTGCGCGGGGCGGACCGGGCCGCGGCGGTGTGCGCGGAGGCCGCGCGCGTGACGGTGATCGCCGATTGCGAGAGCGATATCTACGAAGCCTTCGCGGACTGTCCCGCGGGGGTGGAGCTGCTGGTTCGGGCCGCCCACGACCGGTCGGTGGACGAAGAGGCCGGGCGCCTGTTCGGGCATGCCGACGGATTGCCCGAGGCGGCCCGCGCGGGCCTGGACGTGCCGGCCAAAGCCGGTCGCCGGGCGCGTCGGGCGACGTTGGCGCTGCGCTTTGGGGCGGTGCGGATCGCACGTCCCCGCAACGGGTTGCGCGCGGGGTTGCCCGCGAGCCTGGACTTGTGGCTGGTGGACGCGCGCGAAGTCGATCCGCCGGCTGGCGAACGGCCCATTCACTGGCTGCTGCTGGGCACCCGCCCGGTGCGCGATCTGGAGGCCGCGCGCGAGGCCATCGAGCTCTATCGCCGACGCTGGAACATCGAACAGGTATTCCGCACCCTCAAGACGAAGGGCTTCGACATCGAGGCCGTGCGCATCGAGGCCGAGCGACCGCTGCGCAACCTGACCATGGCGAGCCTGGTCGCGGCCGTGGTGGTGCAGCAACTCGTGCACGGGCGCGAAGGCGACGGCCAGAGGTCGCTGACCGAGGCCTTCGACGCGTCCGACCAGCCGCTGCTGGAAGCTTTCTGCGCCCGGCTGGAAGGCAAGACCCAGCGGCAGAAGAATCCCCATCCCGTCGGCTCGCTGCCCTACGCGGCCTGGGTCTGTGCGCGCCTGGGCGGATGGACCGGCTACTACGGAAAGCCGGGACCCATCGTCATGCTCCGGGGCTGGCTCGAATTCCATGCGGCCAGGCGGGGCATCGAGGCTCTCGGAGCTTTCAGAAATGTGTGAATCCGCTAGCCCTTGGGGGAGAGGTTAGGTGAGGGGTGTTTCGTCGCGAAAGCCGGTCGACATCGAGGCGCTTGTCGGGTTGCAATACCCCCTCACCTAACCTCTCCCTCGGGGCCGCTTGCGGCCCCTGAGATGCGGGGGAGAGGGACATGAATGGGAAAGAGTTCATATGGGATAGCCCGCTCCTCTCACACCATCGCTTCGTTCAGCGGCAGCCCCAGCAGGCTCTTCCCCTCGATCTCGACGTTGGTGTCGAAGTCGAGCATGGCGTGGTGGGTGGCGGTGTTGAGGTCGCGGAAAAAGGTTTGCAGGACGTTGTCGTCGTTGGCCGCCCCCGCGCCGGCGCCGTCGAACAGCCGGTTGCCGGCGCGGCGGCAGAGTTCGGTGGCGTAGGCGGCGTTCCAGCGCACGCGCGAGCGGGCCGCGATCTTCATCGGCGGATCGTTGCGCATCGCCTCCTCCAGCAGGTCGCAGCTCTGCATCGTGAGCGCCCAGGCGCAGGCGATCTCGGCACTCGCTTCGGCGACGCGGCGCTGGATTCCCGGGCTCTGCGCCTTGTCGGTGCCGGTGTAGGCGTCGCGGCGGGTGCGCGCCTGCTCGACGAACAGCGCCAGCCCGCGCTCGGCCATGCCGACGATGGTACCCATCAGCATGGTGGCGAGCGTCGGGCGGATCGGCAGCCGGTAGAGCGGGCTATCGACGCCAGGTACGGTGCCCATCTGCGCCTCGCCCATCGGCACGGCGTAGCGTTCGGGCACGAAATGGTTGTCGAGCACGACGTCCTTGGAACCGGTGCCGCGCATGCCGAGCGTGAACCAGGTGTCGTCGACGACGACGCCCGCCCTCGGCAGCACGACGATCAGCGACGGGCAGGACTCACCCGCCTCGTTGCGCACGCCGCGCGCACCGACCAGGATCCAGTCGCCGTGGTCGGCGCCGCTCGCATAAGGCCAACGCCCGTCGAGCACGTAGCCGCCTGTTACGCGCCGGCAGGTACCGCGCGGCGAGGGCACGCCCGGGATCAGCATGCCCGAGTCAGTGCCGAAGATTTCATCCTGGCCTGCCCGCGGCAGCCGGCCGGCGATGAAGGTATGGGCGGCGCAGACCATCAACACCCACGAGGCCGCGGTGCTGCCCTGCGCCACGACGCGCTCGGCCTCCACCAGCGCGCGCGGCGAGAGTTCATAGCCGCCATAGGCGGCCGGACTCACCAGCCGCGTCAGGCCCGCCTCGTGCAACAGCGCGACGGCCTTCGGACTCAAGGTCCGCGCCGCCTCGGACTCCGCCTCGGTTGCTTTCAGCGCCTCGACGATCTTTCCGGCATTGGCCGCTGCATCCATTCTCTTGCCCTCCAGGCGATTCGATTTCGCATTACACAGGGACGCGCCGTCGCGTACCAGCCCTCGTGGCGGGATGTCGCGTCGGTGTCATGTCGGTTCCGCCGCCCCATGGGCGCTGGCGTTGGACGGACGGGGTTGGCGCGCCGTCGAAAGCACGCCCATCCCGTCATCCCGGGCTCCGGACGCCGGCATCCGCGACTCCGCGCACCCCGGCAAACGAAAGAGATTCGCCGCGGCGGTTTGCCCTATTCTGGCATCGATCCCCTCGAGCCCCCGAGCCCCGATGCCCAAAATCATCCTCGTCACCGGCTTCGAGCCGTTCGACGGCGAGCGCGTCAACCCGTCCTGGGAGATCGCCGCCAGGCTCGATGGCTGGACGGTCGGCGACCATCTCGTCGTGGCGCGCCGCCTGCCGTGCGTGTTCGCGCCGATCCTCGAAGCGCTCGACCGCGAGCTGACGGCGCTGTCGCCCGACATCGTGGTCGCCATCGGCCAGGCCGGCGGCCGCGTCGATCTCTCGCTCGAAAGGGTGGCGATCAACGTCGACGACGCGCGCATCGCCGACAATACGGGGGCGCGGCCGATCGACGAGCCGGTCGTGGCGGGCGGGCCAGCGGCCTATTTCACCACCCTGCCGGTCAAGGCGACGCGCCAGCGCCTGCACGAAGCGGGCCTGCCGGCGAGCGTCTCCAACACGGCGGGCACCTTCGTCTGCAACCACGCCTTCTATGCCCTGCGCCATCTCGTGGCGACGACGCACGGGGGCGTGCGCGCGGCGGGTTTCGTGCACATCCCCTATCTGCCGCAACAGGCGCTGCGCCACCCGGGTGCCGCGAGCATGGGACTGGAGACGCTGGAAGCGGCGTTCCGGATCGTGCTCGACACCGCGGTCGCGGTGCGGGTGGACGAGCCGATCGCGGCCGGCGCGACGCATTGAGGCGTCGGACGCGATGTCGCGCCGCGGATTGGCGGTAGGCAAGCCCCGCGACGGCCGGTAGACTCGGCGGACGCCGGCGCGGTCGCGTGGCGACGACCCCGTCCGTCGTCGCCCGACGCGTCGCCGACGGAAAATCCGGGAAGGGCCGATGCCGCTGTACGCGACGATCCTGCGCAAGCTCTCGCGCCTCTCCATCCTGAGCGATCCGCGCTCGTGGTGGTTCTATGCCCAGCGCCGCGTCATGGGCATCGACACGCGCGCCAAGGCCGCGGCGTGGCTGGCGCGGCGCCGGCCGCGAGCGGCTTTCGCGTCCGACGCGGCGGCGCGCGCCGCGGCGGTGGCGGCGATGCAGAGCGATGGCTTCGTGCCGATCGACCACCGCCTGTCGCCCGCGGCGATCGCGGAGATGGTGACGTATCTGCGCGGCCAGCCGGTGTTCGCGTCCTACGAACGCAAGCCGCGACCGACCATGATCGACGACCCCGATCTGCCCGACAGCCACGTGCTGTTCCACGATCCCGAGGCGGTGGTGCGCTGCCCGCACGCGCTGGCGATCGCCAACGATCCGCGGGTGCTGGACGTGATCCGCGGCCTGTTCGGCTGCGAGCCGACGATCGGCTTCATGACCGCCTGGTGGTCGATTCCGACCAAGGACGGCGTGCCGCGCCAGGCCGAGAATTTCCATCGCGATGTCGACGACATGGCCTTCATCAAGATGTTCCTCTATCTCTCCGACGTCGGCGAAGACACCGGTCCGCACGTCTACATGCGCGGCTCGCACGCCGACGACCGCCTGCTGTCGATCGGACGCTTCGAGGACTCCAGGGTATTCGGCACCTTCGGCGACAACGCCGTGGTCGAGTTCCGCGGGCCCGCGGGCACGTCGTTCCTCGAAAACACCTTCGGCCTGCATCGCGGCCGCCCCGTGGTGGCGGGCAAGCGGCTGATCTTCCAGGTCGTGTATTCGCTGTTCCCGCTGGTCTATTCGCCGCGCAAGCCGGTCGCCCGGTCGAGCGACTTCGCGGGCCTGGCGCTCGATCCGTGGATCAACCGCGTCTACGTGGCGCCGGGCCGGTAGCGGCGGGCAATCGCACGACCCATGACCACGCTCCGGATTCTCGGCGGCGGCGCCGTCCACGGGCTGGTCGACGCCGCGCGCGGCCCCTTCGCGGCCGCCAGCGGCGACGCCATCGCCACGCGCGCGCCGGACGCCGCGGCGCGCCTCGTCGCGATGCTGACCGACGCGGCCGGAGCCGAGGCCCGCCGCGGGCTGGGCTTCGCGTGAGGATGGCGGGCAGTCGACCGGCCGGACGCGTCGCGCCATGACGGGCGCC
>CAMDVZ010000371.1 GCA_945878895.1 Caenispirillum bisanense
GTCGCGCGACAAGCACGGCGTGCGAATTTCCGGACGACGCAAACGCGACCGCGCGAAGCGCAACCCCTCCTTCCGCGACCCGCCGATACCGCGACGAACACACCCCCATCCGGCCTTCGGCCACCTTCCCCCGCCGTTGGCAGGGGAAGGTATGAAGTTGTTGCAACGCCGCGCATGGCGTCCGGCGGCAGTCGAGGCGCAGGGCGGTCGAAAGCATGAGATGGCGGCCAGAACGCCCGCTCCGCCGTCGCCCCCGCCGAAAGACATGATCGCCGGCCGCCGCCGCTGATATAAGCCTCCGCATGTCCCCGCCCTCCGACATTCCCGCCTTCCGCGCCGCCGCCATCCGGCTGCCAGCCGTCGCTATCGTGGCGGCGGCGTGGGCGAGCCGGCGCTGGCGCGTCGTGCTGGGGATGACGGCGGTCGGCGCCGTGGTTGGCGCACTGGCGCCGCTGGCGATCGAGGTCGTCAGCCCGTCGATCACGATCCTGTCGCTGGCGGTGCCGCCGACGCTGGAAGGCGGCGGGCTGACCGGACCGGTGCTCGCTCGCCGCCTCGTCGTGGAGGCGCGCGCCAGCCTGCGGGCGGACCGGATCGCCTTGCGCGAGATGACCGGCGGCATCGCGGCCGAATACGACGAGACGGGTGCGGCGAGCCCGATCGACCAGCTGCGGCCCGAGGGCGAGGTGGCCGACGCCGCCACCATCGCGCGCACGCTGCGCGGCTGGATCGGCCTGCCGAGCCGCGCCATCGCGGGCCATGTCGAGATCGTCACCGGCGCCGACGCCAGACCCGCCTTGCGGCTGCGGCTGTGGACGGGTGCCGGGCCGCTGCTGTCGTCGGACCCGGTGCCGGCCGACGCGACCGACCGGCTGGTGGCGACGGGTGCGGCGACGCTGTTGCGCGCCGTCGATCCCTACCGGCACGGCTTGCATCTGCTGGCCGACAACCGCCGGCGCGGCGGCAGCGAGTCGCGGGCGCTGGCGGACGCGATCGACCAGGCGGTGGCGGCGTTGCTGGCGCGCGGCGGCAAGCGGGACGCCTCGCGCGCCTTCGTGCTGGAAGGCCTGGCGTTGCTGGAAGCCGGCCGGGCGCGCGACGCGGCGGGCAAGTTCGCGCGCGCCATCGAACGCGATTCCTGCGACGCCGTCGCCCTGGTCGATCTCGGCCTGCTGCACGAGCGCGGCGCGCTGGACGGCAAGGTCGACCGCCGACGGGCCGAGAATCTCTACCGCGCCGGCACCGATTGCGGCTCGTCGCTGGCGATGTTCCGGCTCGGCGCCTTCTTCGCCGCCGGCGGTCCCGCGGGCGATCCGGCCGAGGCGCGGCGCTGGCTGACGCGCGCGGCCGAACGCGGCGAACCGGCCGCCATGGTCTGGCTGGCCGATCTGGTGGTCGATCCCTCGCGCGATCCCGCGGCCGCGACCCAGGCGCTGGCGTGGCTGCGGCGCGGCGCCGACGCCGGCGACGCGCGGGCGCTGGACCGGCTGGGCGGCCTTTACGAATCCGGCGTCATCGTCGCCCGCGACCCCGACGAGGCCTATCGTCTC
Organism: Caenispirillum bisanense; assembly: GCA_945878895.1. Taxonomy (GTDB): domain Bacteria; phylum Pseudomonadota; class Alphaproteobacteria; order Reyranellales; family Reyranellaceae; genus CAMDVZ01. The sequence goes on from CAMDVZ010000371.1 coordinate 1,551, forward strand.
TATCGCCGCGCCGCGGCGTCGGGCACGCCTTCGGGACTGATGGCGCTGGCGGGCGCGCATGCCCGCGGCGTCGGCGTCGAAGCGGACTGGCGCGAGGCGGCGCGGCTGAACGTGCGGGCGGCCGAACTCGGCGCCGTCGAGGGCTTGGCGCACGCCGCGGGCCTGTTTCAGCAACACGGCAGTGCTGCCGAACAGGCCGATGCGGCTGCCCTGCTGACGGTCGCCATCGAGCGCCTGCCACCATCGGACGGTTCGCGTCGCGGCCTGCTGATCGACCGCCTGACGCAGCTCGACGCCGGCCTCGACGATTCCCGCCGCGAAGCCGCCGAACAGATCGCCAACGAACTGCGCGGCGCGCTGGCGAAGCGGTGAGCCGGGGCCAGCGGTCCTACGGCGCCGCCGGCTCGGGCTTGTCGGGCATGGCATGGAAACGCGTGGGCGCGCGTTTGGCGACCGGCTTGCGGCGCTTTTCGCCACCGGCGATGCGCGGCGCCTGGTGTTTGGGCCGCGGCCTGACCGTGGCGCCGGGGATCACGGTGCCGACCACTTCGGCGGTAGCGAGGCGGGCGCCATCGGCGCCGCGCACCAGCGTGACGACCCGATCGTGGAACGCCTCGAGGCCGGGCGCGTGGGTGGCGCTCACGACGGTGGCGCCGGGCAACTCGGCGCGTAGCATGTCCATCAGCTCGCCGCGCGTGGCCGCCTCGAAGGTCGAGAGCGCCTCGTCGAGCACGATCCAGTCCGGCTTGTGCAACAGCAGCCGCGCCAGCGCGACCCGCTGCAACTCGCCCGACGACAGCACGCGATCCCAGCGCTGCGTCTCGGCGAGGCGCCCGGTCAGGCCGGCGAGACCGCAGCGCGTCAGCGCCGCCTTCAGCGTCGCCTCGTCGAAGGCATCCTCGGCGGCCGGATAGGTCACCGCCAGCCACAACGTGCCGAGCGGCATGTAGGGTCGCTGCGGCAGGAACATGAAGGTCGAGTCCGGCGGCAACTCCACGCTGCCGCGCCCCCACGGCCACAGGCCCGCCAGTGCCCGCACCAGCGTGCTCTTTCCCGCGCCGGACTCGCCGATCAGCAGCACGCGCTCGCCCGGCTTCACCTCGGCGTGCGCCCCGTTCACCACCACCGTGCCGTCGGGATAGGCGACGTCGAGCTTGCGCAGGCGCAGCGACGTTCCCGCGTTCGCGGTCACCGAAATCCCCGAGCCGGCGCTGGTGGCCTGGGCGTCGAGCCCGGCCAGCGAGCGGTCGAGCCCCGCCACGCGCTGGACGCTGGCGGTCCACTCGCTGTAGCGCGACATGTTGTTGAAGAAATACGACAGCGCCGACTGGACCTGGCCGAAGGCGCCGACGATCTGCATCAGGCCGCCCAGCGCGATCATGCCGGAGAAGTAGCGCGGCGAGGCGATGGCGATCGGGAAGACGCCCGCCAGCATGTAGTAGCTGGCCGACAGGCCCGCCATCGCGCGCATGTTGGCGATCAGCCGACGCCAGACGCGCACCACGTCCTTCAGCGCGTGGTCGAGATCGTGCCGCTCGTCCTCCTCGCCGCGCAACAGCGCGATGCCCTCCGACGCCTCGCGCACGTGGATCAGCCGGAACCGCAGCTCCGCCTCGCGCTCGCGCCGTTCGTGCTGGAGCAGGATTTGCGGGCGGCCGAGGAAATAGGCCGCCACCGATCCCGCCAGCGCGTAGAACAGCGCCGCCCAGACCATGTAGCCGGGAATGCCGAATTCGGCGCCGCCCAGCGACACCATCAGCGTGCCCGAGATCACCCACAGGATGCCGACGAACGAGACCAGCAGCAGCAGGTTGTCGAACAGGCCGATCGAGAAATCGACCGCCGTCTCGGTCGCCACCCGGACATCCTCGGCGATGCGCTGGTCGGGATTGTCGTGGTCGCCGGGCACGAAGTTCAGCAGATAGTGACGGCCCGAGGCGACCCAGTTCTTCAGCATCTTGCGGGTCAGCCAGCGCCGCCAGCCGACCTGGAGATGCATGCGCAGATGCAGCTGCGCCATCGACACCGAGGCCGACAGGCCCAGCCAGACGAAGAACAGCAGCCCGTGGCCGATGAAATCGTCGACCGCCTTGCGCTCCAGCGCGTTGAAGAAATCGGCGTTCCACAGATTGATGCGGACCTGGACGTAGGTCTGCGCCACCGACAGCGCCAGCAGCGCCGCCACCGCGCCGCGCCTGAGCCAGCCGCGCTCGCCCGAGAAGTAGCCCGACGCCAGCCGCCAGTAGGCCCGGAACGGCGACATCTTCGGAATCGTCTCGCTCGCCATTGTGCCCCCGCTTGCGGCGTTTCGCCGGAAGCATAGTGGCCGGACGTTCCCGGCTTCGCTAGGCTGGCGGCCGCATCGAAACCATAGCCTTGGAGAACCACCGTGGCGCCCTCGTCCACCACGATCACCGCGCTGCGCACCACTCTGCTGCGGGTGCCGTGGGCCGGCACGCCACCGCCCAACGGCATCATGCCGATGGGGCCGCGCGAGTACCTGATGCTGGAGCTGGAGACGGCCGGCGGGATTACCGGCATGGGCTATCTCCAGCTGCTGCGCGGTGGCCTCGAGACCATCGACGCCTGCCTGCGCGAACTGATCGCGCCCAAGGTGATCGGCCGCGACGCCACCGAAATCGAGGGCATCTGGCAGGCGCTGTGGAAGGGCACCTACTGGACCGGCCGCGGCGGTGTGACGACCTTCGCCCAGTCGGCCGTCGACATCGCGCTGTGGGACATCCTCGGCAAACGCGCCGACCTGCCGCTGTTCCGCCTCTGGGGTGCTTCGCGGGACAGCGTGCCCGGCTATGGCTCCGGCGTCTGGCGCGGCCTGTCGCTGGACGGCATGATCGAGAAGGCGCGCCACTTCACCGGCATGGGGCTGAAGGCGATCAAGATGCAGGCCGCCCATCTGCGGCCATGGCGCGAGGACGTGAAGAACGTGCATGCCATGCGCGACGCGCTGGGACCCGACATCGAGATCATGGTCGACGTCAACATGGGCTGGACCGCCGATACCGCCATCCAGGCCGGCCACCATTTCGACGAGGCCGACATCTACTGGATGGAAGAGCCCGTGGTGTGCGAGGATTTCGCGGGCTACCGCCGCATCGCCCAGGCGCTGAAGACGCGGGTGGTCGGCGGCGAGAGCCATTTCACGCGCTTCGACCTGCGACCCTTCTTCGAGAACCCGAGCACGCCCATCCTGCAGCCCGAC
>CAMDVZ010000372.1 GCA_945878895.1 Caenispirillum bisanense
GGGTACCTCCGCGCCGCGCACGGTGGTTGCCCGGGCGCCACGGCGGCTCGCGGCGCGGGGGTACCCGTGGCTCGCGGGGTCATGTCGCGGCGGGCCACCACGAGGTCGACAGGCAACCAGCGATGCCCACGGGAGGCGCCAGGGAAAACACGAAAACACCGAATGACCCCACACCCCATCTTACGGTTGCTTCCCCCGCCGGTGGCAGGGGAAGGTATGAGTCGGAAGAAAAGGCCATGGCCAAGGGCACCCGCAAGGGCCGGTTTCGCGCCCTGTCGTAGGAAACCGCCTAGTTGCGCCCCGAGAAATTGAACTCCGCGCCGCCGCGGATGCCGGTAGGCCAGCGCGCCGTGATGGTCTTCAGCTTGGTGTAGAAGCGCACGCCTTCCATACCGTAGATGCCGTGGTCGCCGAACACCGAGGATTTCCAGCCGCCGAAGCTGTGGTAGGCGACCGGCACGGGGATCGGCACGTTGATGCCGACCATGCCGATCTTGCAGTTGGCGGCGAAGGTGCGCGCCGAATCGCCGTCGCGGGTGAAGATGGCGGTGCCGTTGCCGTAGGCGTGGTCGTTGACCATCGCGATGGCCTGATCGAAGCTTTTGGCGCGCACGACCGACAGGACGGGGCCGAAAATCTCATCCTTGTAGATGCTCATGTCGGTCGTGACGTTGTCGAACAGGCAGCCGCCCATGAAGTTGCCGTTCTCGTAACCCTGCAACTTCAGACCACGGCCATCGACCACCAGCTTGGCGCCGTCCTTCACGCCCTGGTCGACATAGCCCATCACCTTGTCGCGGTGCTGGCGGGTCACCAGCGGACCCATCTCGGAGGTCGGATCGAGGCCGGGGCCGACTTTCAGGCTGGCCACGCGCGGCGCCAGCTTGGCGATCAGCCGGTCGCCGACGTCGCCCACGGCAACCGCCACCGAGATCGCCATGCAGCGCTCGCCGGCCGCACCGTAGCCCGCGCCCATCAGCGCATCGACGGTCTGGTCGAGGTCGGCGTCGGGCATGATCACCATGTGGTTCTTGGCGCCACACAGGGCCTGGACGCGTTTATCGTGGGCGGTGCCGGTGTGATAGACGTAGCGGCCGATCGGCGTCGAACCGACGAAACTGATCGCCGCCACGTCGGGGTGCGCCAGCAGCGAATCGACGGCCACCTTGTCGCCGTTGACCATCTGGAAAATGCCCGCCGGCATGCCGGCCTCGGCGAACAGCTCGGTCAGGATGGCGGGCGCGCTGGGGTCCTTCTCCGACGGCTTGAGGATGAAGGCGTTGCCGGTCGCCACGGCCATCGCGCCCATCCAGCACGGAATCATGATCGGGAAATTGAACGGCGTGATGCCGGCCACGACTCCGAGCGGCTGGCGAACCGACCAGCTGTCCATGTCGCTGGCGACCTGTTCGGTGAAATCGCCGCGCATGTGGTGGGCGATGCCGCAGGCGAACTCCACGACCTCCAGACCACGGCCGATCTCGCCCTTGGCGTCCTCGAAGGTCTTGCCGTGCTCCAGCGTGAGGGCGCGCGCGATGTCGTCGATCCGCTTCTCGATCAGCTCCTTGAGCCGGAACATGACGCGCTGGCGGCGCAGCGGCGGGGTCGCGGCCCAGCCGGTCTGGGCGGCTTTGGCGATCCGCACGGCGGTGTCGATCTCGGCGACGCTGGCCAGCGCGACATGGGCGGTGATCTCGCCGGTCGCGGGGTTGGTCACCTCGCCGGTGCGGCCGCTGGTGCCCGCGACCTTCTTGCCGTCGATGAAATGACCGATCTGCGCGACCATTTTACATTCTCCATGAAGAAATAATTCTCACCCCCTTTCTACCATCCGCCCCCGGCGCGCGGAAGCGTTGGCGGTTGCGCCTGGCGCATCGCTGCGCGACCATGCTCCAGCATGCCCTTTGGCGGGAGACCGGCGATGAAGAAATCCCTGCGCGCGTTGATCGGAACGCTCGCGCTGCTAACCGTACCCTGTGCGACCCTGGCGCAGGACGCGTACCCGTCCCGCTCCGTTCGCTGGGTGGTGCCGTTTCCGCCCGGCGGGCCGACCGATACCCTCTCTCGCGTGCTGGCGGCCAAGCTCGCCGACGCCTGGAACCAGCCGGTCGTGGTCGACAACAAGGGCGGCGCCTCGGGCATGATCGGCTCGGAGATCGTCGCGAAGGCCAACCCCGACGGCTACACCGTCATGCTCGGCACCCAGAGCACGCACGGCTCCAACGCCGGCCTCTTCCCCAACATGCCCTACGACCCGCTCAAGGACTTCCAGCCGCTGACCCTGATCGGCACCGCCTGCCTGGCGCTGATCGTGCCGCCCGAAACGCCCGTCGATTCGCCCAAGGCTTTCGTCGAGTGGGTGCGCAAGCACGGCAAGCCCGTCAACTACGCCTCGGTGCTCGGCAGCTCCCAGCATATCGGCGGCGAGCTGTTCAAGCTGCGCGCCGGCATCGACGCCACCAACGTGCCCTATCGCGGCGGCGCCGCGGCGGTGCAGGATCTGATGGCCGGCCGCGTCGCCTACATGTTCGACAATCTGCCCTCCGCCTTGCCGCTGGGCCGCGCCGGCAAGATCAAGGTGCTGGCCCAGACCTGCGCGGTTCGTTCGCCCTCGGCCGCCGACCTGCCGACCATGGTCGAGGCCGGCTTCGCCGATTTCGTGCTCGATGGCTGGTACGGCATCTTCGCGCCCGCCCGCACGCCGCGCCCGATCGTCGACAAGCTGAACGCCGACATCGTCAAGGCGCTGCGCCAGCCCGACGCGATGGAACGCTGGAAGACGCTGGGCTTCGATCCGGTCGGCTCGACGCCGGAGGCCTTCGCCGAGCGCCAGCGCGCCGACCTCGAGTACTGGAAACGCCTGATCGCGCTGACCGGCGTCAAGGCGGAGTAGCGCCGCGACCGGGCCAACGAAAAAGGCCGCCCCTGCGGGCGGCCTTTCCTGTTCCGACGCCGTGGCGCGGGATCAGTTGTGCTTGGCGATCTCCATGCGGCCGATCTGGTCGCGATGGGCTTCGTCGGGGCCGTCGGCCAGACGCAGCGTGCGCTGGTGGGCGTACATGCTCGCGAGCTTGAACACCTGGCTGACGCCGCCGGCGCCATGCAGCTGCAGGCAGCGGTCGACCACCTTGCTGGTGATGTTCGGCACCGCGACCTTGATCATGGCGATCTGCTGGCGCGCTTCCTTGTTGCCGAACTTGTCCATCGCCCACGCCGCCTTCAGGGTCAGCAGGCGGGCCATGTCGATTTCCATGCGCATGTCCGCGACGTTGGCCTTGGTGACACCCATCTCGGAGATGCGCTGACCGAACGCGACGCGGCTCTTGGCGCGCTTGATGGCCATTTCCAGCGCCCGCTCCGCCACGCCGATGGCGCGCATGCAGTGATGGATGCGTCCCGGTCCGAGGCGGCCCTGGGCGATCTCGAAGCCGCGGCCCTCGCCCAGCAGGATGTGGTCCTTGGGAACCCGGACGTTGTCGTAGATGACTTCGGCGTGGCCGTGCGGCGCGTCGTCGTAGCCGAACACGTGCAGCATCTTGACGATCTTGATGCCTGGCGTGTCGCGCGGCACCACGACCATCGACTGCTGGCGATAGGCCGGCGCCGACGGGTCGCTCTTGCCCATGAAGACGATGACCTTGCAGCGCGGGTCGCCCATGCCCGAGGACCACCACTTGCGGCCGTTGATCACGTAGTGATCGCCGTCGCTCTCGATGCGCGATTCGATGTTGCGCGCGTCCGAGGACGCCACGGCCGGCTCGGTCATCGCGAAGCACGAGCGGATCTCGCCGTTGAGCAGCGGCGTCAGCCACTTCTTCTTCAGCGGCTCCGAGGCATAGCGCGCGAACACTTCCATGTTGCCGGTGTCGGGTGCCGAGCAGTTGGTCACCTCGGACGCGATCTTCGAACGGCCCAGCATCTCGCAGACCGGCGCGTATTCGAGATTCGTCAGACCCATCGTGCCGTGGGTGTCGCCGCTGTCGCGGTCGGGCGGCAGGAACATGTTCCACAGGCCGCGCTTGCGCGCCTCGGCCTTGGCTTCTTCCATGACCGGCGGCAGCTGCCAGCGATCCTTGGCGTCTTCCAGCTGCTGGTCGTAGACTTCCTCGGCCGGGTAGACGACCTCGTCCATGAACTTGCCCAGCCGCTCGAGCAGGTCCTTCGTCCGGTCCGAATGTTCGAAATCCATCGCTTCTCTCCCGTGGTTCAGCTCATGCGGCAACGCCGCCGGCTGGCGGCGTCGCGGAATTCGATGGCGCACTGTGGCCGATTTCGGCGTCGAAATGAACGTGCATTTCCGCGCCCCGTCATGCGCCAGCCGCGTCGCGGAACCGGGCGGGGCGGACCGGGCGCCGCCGACCCAACGGCGTGACGGCGGCCCGGCCCGACGGCCGTTGGAGCGTCCGGAGAAAGTTCGTCGACGCCCCCGGAGCGCGCGCGACCGAAGCGCGTTCGGGCCGGAGGCGATCCCACATCCCCGCCACGGAAAGCGTTCTGTCGCAACGACTCTTCCCTTCTCCCCGCGGAGGCGGGGAGAAGGTGCCCCGCAGGGGCGGATGAGGGGCTTTGCGACGTTGCAACGGCTCTGTCGACCCACCGCGCGGACGTGCGGTTCACCCAGGCCGCGAAGCCCCATAGGCGCTGGTTTCAGGCTTGGCGCACTACCCGGCCGACATCACCGGTGTCATCCCGAACGGAGTGAGGGACCCCAGCGCGGCGTCGATCCCGCGCGAAACCGCGAAGAATCCGGGGTCCCTCACTTC
>CAMDVZ010000373.1 GCA_945878895.1 Caenispirillum bisanense
GAAGGTCGAAAACAGGATTCCGTATTCGCTGGCGTTCAACCCCAGGCGATCGCGACCGATCAGGGGCAACAACGTGCTGAGACCGCACGCCGGCACGAAGAAGCATGCCGCCCGCGCCCATATCCGCCACAGCGCCGGAGTCTCGCGAACGAACGCCGCGCCCGACCGGAAGCCCTCCCAGACGCCCTCCTTGCGCGGTTCGGCTCGCGCTTCGGCCGGCCGTCGCCAACTCCACATGCCGTAGATGACCGTGCAGAAAGTCACCGCGTTGGTGGCGAACAGGGCGAACGTGCCGGCGAAGCTCTGCACCAGCTGGCCGATCACGGGACCAACGGTGCGCGCCATGTTGAAGCCGGCGCTGTTGAGCGCGATGGCCTGGGGCAGATAGGCGCGTCCGACGATCTCGGGCACCACCGCGTGCCAGGCGGGGCCGTTCATCGCGTTGCCGATACCCAGGGCGCCGATCAGCAGGATCAACGCCCATGCCGTCAACGCGTCGAACCAGGCCAGCACCGCCATCGCGATCGTCGCGACCATCATCCACGCCTGGCAGCACAGGATGTAGCGCCGCCGGTCGAACCGGTCGGCCAGAACACCGGCGGGAAACCCGAACAGGAAAACCGGACAGGTGCCGGCGATGGCCAGACCGGCGACGAACATGGCGCGCTCGTCGGGCGGCGCGAGATCCGTCATCAGCCAACCCGCGCCGGCCGTCTGCATCCAGCCGCCGATATTGGAGGCGACGTTGCCGAACCAGAGACGGCGGAACGCGGGCAACCGCAGCGGCGACCAGAAACCCGGCAATGGCTCCACGGCGGGTTTCCCGTCCGCGTTCATGCCCCGGGGCCCAGCAGGTTCAGGGTCTGACCGACGTCGCAGCCCGAGAGATCCTCGCGCAGGCGCCGCACGTCGACGCCGAATCGCCAGGCGGCGCCGTCGCGTCGGACCGAAACGAGATGATAACCGCCGGCGCCGTACTTGCTGGCGGGATGGGCCGACGTCGACGCGACACCTACCACCGGCACCGGACCGACCGGCGAGCCGATCGATCCCAGTTGCAGGCGATGATTGTGGCCATGCAGGATCAGGTCGGCGCCGACCCGGCCGATCGCGGCCCGGAAAGCCGCCGAATCCGTCAGCCACTTGTGCCGGGTGGCGCCACCTTCCTGGGGCGGATGGTGGATCAGGACGACGCGGCAAACATCCTCGTCGGCCAAGCCGCGCATGACTGCTTCGAAGCGTTCGATCTGCGAGGCGCCCAGCGTGCCTGTCGCGAACAGGGGCAGCCTCGCAAGCGCGGTGTTGAGACCGACGAACGCCACCGGCCCGCGACGCCGGACATAGGGAAAACCCTCGCGCGAGGTCGGCATCGACGCGCCGTCGCCGGCCATGAAAGGCGCCCACAGGCCCAGCGTATCGCCCCAACCGGTCCGCACGTAGGCGTCGTGGTTGCCCGGCACGAGGCTGACGTCGGCCGGATCGCCCAGCTCGTGCAGCCAGTCGCGCGCCTGGGCGAACTCGGCCCGCGTCGAGATGTTCGCCAGATCGCCCGTCACCACGACGTGGCGGGGTGCAATGGCCTTCAGATCGCGAACCGACGCGGCCAGTGCCTCGCCGGCGTGGATGTGCCGCCGCCGCCAGCGCCACGAGGCGTAGCCGGTCGCGCGTTTCGACAGCAACTCGAGCGGCCGCACGGGCGGCAACTCGAGATGCGGGTCCGACAGATGCGCGAAGGTGAACACGGCCGCCTTTCGATCCCCGGGGGCGCGGACCCCGTGGGCGATCGCGCATACGTCGTACCAAGACCCACCCCGGTCAAGGCCGGCCGGTGCTTCCGGAATCGAAAGCGCGGACCATGGCCCGCGCCTTCGCGTCGATTCCGGACGGTCGGATCAGTCGATCGCGGCGACCTTCTGGCGGTCGAGCAGGCCGAAACGCTCGCCCACCCGCCCGAACGCGGCCACGACCTTGTCGATCTGGGCGCGATCGTGCGCCGCCGACAGGCTGCAGCGCAGCAGCGAACCTCCGCTGGGCGTGGCCGGCGGCACGGCGAGATTGACGTAGACGCCCTCCTCCAGCAGCGCCCTCCAGCAGCCGATCGTGGTCTGCTCGTTTGGCATGTGCACGGCGACGACGGGGCCATGCTCGGGTCCGAGCCGGAAGCCCAGTGCCGCCAACCCGTCGTACAGGGTCGCGACGTTTTCCCACAGGCGCACCCGCAGGTCGGGCCGGGCACGCACCACTTTCAGGGCCGCCCGCACCGAGGCGACGATCGAGGGCGGCAGCGACGCGGTGAACATGTAGGCCCGCGTCATCACCCGCAGAATATCGAAGTCATCGTGGTTCGACACCGCGAAACCACCGATTGCGCCCAGTGTCTTGGAGAACGTGCCGACCACGAAATCGACCTGGTCCAGCACACCCGCCGCCTCGACGAGACCGCGGCCACCCTCGCCCAGCGCGCCCAGCGAATGGGCCTCGTCGACCAGGATGTAGCCGCCGTGGCGCTTGGTGATCTCGACGAACGCCTTGAGCGGCGCGGTGTCGCCCATCATCGAGTAGATGCCCTCGACCACCACCAGCTTGTTGCCGGGCTCCTTGTCGAGGCGGCGCAGGCGGGCTTCCAGGCTGGCCGGATCGTTGTGCTTGAAGCGGATGATGGTAGCCTGGGTGTGCTTGCAGGCGTCGTAGATCGAGGCGTGGCTGTCGGCATCGAGGACGAGGAAGTCGCCCTCGCCAACCAGGCTGGAGATGAAGCCCAGATTGGCCTGGTAGCCGGTCGTGAACACCATGCAGTGCTTCATGCCGAAGAACTCGGCCATTTCCGTCTCGAGGTCGAGATGGTCGCCGTAGCTGCCGTTGGCGATGCGCGATCCGGTGGTGCCGGTGCCTTCGAGCCTGGTCGCCTCGACGGCGGCGTCGATGCAGGACTGGTCGAACGTGAGCCCGAAATAGTTATTGGTGCCCAGAAGGATCGTGTGACGGCCACCGATCAGCGCCTCGGTCGGCGACAACACCCGGTCCATGCGGACGCTCAACGGGTGGAACCCGTCGACCAGCATGGCCCGCGATCGCGCGATTGTCCCGGCGTGCCGGTCGAACAGACCCATGATCAATGGCCCCCGCGAATGCGGAGCACGGTGTCGGTGAGCTCGTCGACGGTGTGGATTTCCGACACCACGTTGAGCGGGATGGAGATGTCGTAGCGGTCCTCGATCTCCATCACCATGTCCATCACGGCGAGCGAATCGATGTTGAGATCCTTGGTGATCACCGTGCCGCCGACGATGGCGCGGTCGTCGGTGCGGTAGGGCTCGAGCCGGCCGCGGATGTCCTCGAGCACTTCCAGACGGTCGTCGGTCGCGACATCGTCCATCGGTTCGACGATCTTCAGATTGTGGGACGCGCGCATCGGTGGCTACCTGTGGGCTTGAGGGAAGCGCATAGGACAAAACCCTGCGATATCGGGCCACCAACAATTTATTACCGACTGTTACGCGGACCGCGATCGAGCCCGCTCAGCGCTTCAGCCAACCCCGTGCCCGATACCATCCGATGGTGTCGGCAAAACCGTCTTTCAGGTCGAATGCCGGCGCGAACCCGAGCCAGCCCGCGAGCCTGCGATCGCCGACCGTCCAGTCGGGATGAAACAGTTCGCGCACCTTGCCGGCCGACAGGATCGCCGCCTGCCCGCGGGCGCGCGCGACCAGCTGTTGCGTCGCGGCGAGCGCGCCCATCACCGACCGGGGTACGCCAACATGCCGCACCCGCGCGCCGAGCAGATCGGCGGCGACCGCGGCCATGCCCTGGAGCGTGTGGCCACCGGGCGCGCCATCGTCGATCTCGTAGACGCCTGGTTCCGGTGGACGGTCGAGCGTGGCGGCGACCGCGGCGCAAAGGTCCGCGACGTGGATCAGCGACACCCGGCCCGCGACGCCACGCGGGCTCGCCATCCAGCCACGCGCGATGGCCTTGAAGAACACCAGCGTCTCGCGGTCGCCGGGACCATAGACGGCAGGCGCCCGGATCGCCGTCCACCGGCGTGGCGGAGGCAGCGCCGCGAGGGCGGTTTCGCCGGCCCGCTTGCTGGCGGCGTAGGGCGACAGATGCGGCTCGCGCGCCGCCATCGACGAAAGCAGCAGCAGGTGCGCGTCGGGCGCGGCGCCATCCATGGCGGCCGCCAGATCGGCCACCACGTCGGCGTTGAGCCGGTGGAAAGCCTCCGGATTCAACGCCTTGATGGCGCCGGCGAGGTGCACGACGACGTCGGCGCCCGCGACCAGCCGGCGCAACGCGTGCGGATCGCGCAGGTCGCCGATCACCAGCTCGACCGGCCCGATGCCGGGTGGCAGCGGCGGCAGCGAGCGCACCAGCAGGCGCAGGCGATGGCCGCGCGCGGCCAGCACCGGCACCAGCGTCTGTCCGATGAATCCGGTCGCCCCCGTGACGGCGACCAGCCGGGTCATGTCGCGGCGGGCGCGCCGCCCCGGCGACGGCCGCCGTCCTCGTAGTCGCCGGCAAGCCAGGCGTTGCGGGCGCGGGTGCGGCTGAGCTTGCCCGAGGAGGTCAGCGGCAAGCCGACCGAGGGCGAGATCGTCACGACTCTGGCGTCGACCCCAACGGTCTCCTTGACCATCTGCGCGATGGCCCCCTCGAGCTCGGCGCGGGCGGCCGCATCGGCGGGACGGGCCTGGACGACGACGACGATGGTTTCCGCACCCTCGTCGCTGGCGAGCGAA
>CAMDVZ010000374.1 GCA_945878895.1 Caenispirillum bisanense
GCCAGAAAGCGTCTCGCCGAGGCACCGCGACGACGACGATCACAGGCCAAAATCGCCCAAACCGCCTTATCCTAGCGCCTATGGCCCTCCGCCCCGCGCATCCACGTCGGCGCGACGTCCGACATCGCGAGCAGACCGACGGCGAAAAACAGCAGATTCCAGGCAATCTCCAGCACCAGCAGCGGGCGTGGCCGGCCGACCGCCATCAGGGTGTTGAAGATCAGGGCCTGGATGGTGCGGGCATAGTTGGCGATCAACAGCCATCGCAGCATGTCGACGGCCGGCGTGAAGGCGTCCGAATAGAGCAGTCCCAGGATCAGCGGCTGGAACGCAAGACCCACGACGATCGGGATCAGCGTGACCAGGATGATCAGCTCGACCGCGTCGTTCATCGTCTTGCGACGCAGAACGTCGTCGCCGACCGCCGCCGACATGACGGGGAGATAGTAGGTGCCGAACGCCGACACCAGCAGGCCGATCGCTTGCAGCGACAGCGCCCAGGCGGCCTGGAACAGGCCATGTCCTTCCTGGCCGGTGCGCTCGACGAGCAGGCTGCGCAGCGTGAAGAACACGATGGTCGCGCTCAGGGTCGCGCCGATCCCGGTGACGAAGTAGCGGGTGAAATAGGCGACGTCCGCACGGCTCGGCAACGACCGCAAGGCCGCCCAGACGTCTCCGCCCCAACCCAGCCGACGCGCGACGATCACGACCAGGCCGAATTGTACCAGCGCCGGAACCGCGACGATCACGACGAAAGCAGGTTGCGATCCGCCGCCGGCCCATTGCGCCAGCGGCCAGGCCAGCGCCGTCAGGGTCGCCGCGCCCGCGACCTGCGTCAGCGCCAACCGGCCGATCGCGCGCGATACGTTGAGCAACCCTTGCAGCGTCACGACGGCGATCGTCAGGGATACCGCAAGCGGCAGCAACCTGATGCCGGCAACGACGTTGGGCGATGGATCGTGGAAGAAGTGTCGGGCGATCGGCTCGGCGCCGGCCAGCAACACGACAGCCATGATGGCCGCGCCGACGATCGACAGCCAGATCGAAGCGATCACGCGCCGCCGACGCGCCTCGCCCTCGGTCGAGCTCAGTGCCTGCACCTGGCCGCCGCCGCCGCCCAGGATGCCCATTCCGGCGGCCATGTCGTGGACCTGGCGGTACGACGCGAGCAAGCCGACTCCGGCGGGCCCCAGCACCAGCGCCACGACCTTGGTCGTGAACAGGCCAAACAGGATTGTCACCACGCCCGCGCCGCTGGTGGTGGCCATCGCCTTCAGCAGCCCGAGCATCGCTACCAGCCCTCCAGGTCAGGCCGCCGCGCGCACGGCGGCGACCACCGCGTCGATCTGGGCGACGGTCGCGTGCGGTCCGATCGGCAGGCTGAGCGTCGTGTCGGCGATCCGTTCGGCGAGTGGAAACGCGCCCTTCCCCAGGGCCAGGTGGCGGTAGGCGTCCTGGAAGTGCGGCGGGATCGGATAATGGATCAGCCAGCCGATCCGCGCGGCGTCGAGGGCCGCCGTCACCCGCTTGCGGTCGTGGCAGCGCACCGTGAAGAGATGCCAGACCGGGTCCGCCCATTGCGGCACGTGCGGTGCCTCGACGTGGTCGACGCTGCCCAATCGCTCCAGATAGCGGCTGGCCAGAACCCGACGGCGATCGTTCCACGCGTCGAGCAGCGGCAGCTTGGCGCGCAGGATGGCGGCCTGCATCTCGTCGAGACGCGAGTTCACGCCGGCTTCGAGGTTCACGTACTTCACCCTGGAACCGTAGTTGCGCAGAATCCGCAACCGGTCGGCGAGCTTGTCGTCGTCGGTCGTCACCCCACCCGCATCGCCCAGCGCACCCAGGTTCTTGCTCGGAAAGAAGCTGAAGGCGCCGGCGTCGGCGAGCGCGCCGGCGCGGCGGCCGTTGTAGCGGGCGCCGTGGGCCTGGGCGACGTCCTCCAGCACCTTGATGCCGCGCGCGCGCGCCAGCGCCACGATGGGATCCATATCCGAGGGCTGGCCGTAGAGATGCACCGGGACGATGGCCTTCGTTCGCGGCGTTATGGCGGCGGCGACCCGGTCGGGATCGAGATTGGCGGTGCGGACATCGGGCTCGACCGGCACCGGCGTGGCGCCCACCGCCGACGCCGCGAGCCAGGTCGCGATGTAGGTACTGGACGGCACGATCACCTCGTCGCCGGGGCCGATATCCCAGGCGCGCAGCACCAGTTCGAGCGCCTCGAGGCCGTTGCCGAGGCCCACGCAATGCTTCGTGCCGCAATAGGCCGCGAACTCCGCCTCGAAGGCCGCGACTTCCTTGCCCAGGATGTACCAGCCGGAATCGGCGACGCGCGCCATCGCCGCGTCGATCGCGTCTTTCTGCTCCAGATAGGCGGCGCGCAGATCGAGAAACGGAATCATCGCGACACCGCCGGGCGCTCCGCCACCTCGCGCCGGAACGCGTCGTGGTCGCGGATGTAGTCCGCCTCGTCGTAATTGTGCGACGCCATGACGAGGATCACGCTGTCGGCCGCGAAGTCCACTAGCTCGTGCCAGACCCAGGTTTCGACCAGGACGCCGCGGTTGGGCCGGTCGAGGCGGACCCGCTCGCGGACCCGCCCATCGTCGAGGACCAGGGTCGCCGCCCCCGCCGCCGCCACGATCGCGAGCCGGCAATCGCGGTGCGCGTGATGGCCGCGGTTCTGGCCGACCGTAACGCCATGGATCCAGAACACGCGGCGCATCGGGAAGTCGACCGACTTGCCGGTTTCGCAGAAAGTCACCGTGCCGCGCGGATCGCTGGCGCCGGGAATGTCGACCCAACGGCAGCCGGCCGCCGTCGGATCGGCCACGAGCGTCTGGTTCACGGCGCGATCTCGTTGGACGTGGCGTGCAGGAGCCGGTTGGCCTCCTGCAGCGATTCGAACGTGCCCGCGTCAGTCCATTCGCCGTCGTAGACGTCGTAACGGAGCTGGTGGCGGGCGATGTACTCGTTGTTGACCGACGTGATTTCGTACTCGCCGCGCGCCGAGGGCACGATGCCGCGGATGATGTCGAACACCTGGTCGTCGTAGAAATAGAGGCCGACGACGGCGAACGATGTTTTCGGCGCCTTCGGCTTCTCCTCGATCTCGATGATGTGCTGCTCGTCGAGTGCCGCGACGCCGTAGCGCTCGGGATCGTGCACGCTCTTCAGCACCACCCGGGCGCCCTTGTCCTGGCCACGGAACGAGGCGGCGATGGGAGCGATGGAGCGCTGGAAGATGTTGTCGCCGAGGATCACGCAGATCGGTCCCTTCGCGGCAAACCCCTCGGCCAGCGACAGCGCGTTGGCGATGCCCAGCGCCCCGTCTTGCACCTTGTAGGTGAGCGAGCAGCCGAGATCGACGCCCGAACCGAGGCAATTCACCATCTCGCCCATGTGGTCGACGCTGGTGACGACCAGGATGTCGTCGATGCCGGCACCTACCATCTGGCGGATCGGATGGAACACCATCGGTTCGCGGCCCACCGGCAACAGGTGTTTGTTGGTGGCCTTGGTCAACGGATAGAGCCTGGTGCCCTTGCCGCCGGCCAAGATGACGCCCTTCATAGACTTGGTCTCCCCCAAGGGTCCGCGCAAGCTACGCGGACGAGTCAGGAAAGCAAAGGATTTCGGCGGTTTGCGGGCGACGGCGAGGCCATGACTCGAAATCCGCGGCCCGTCGGCGATCAGGCCCGCATCTTGCGCCACTGCATGTAGAGAACGCCCGCCACCACGATCGCGCCGCCGACCACCTGCTCGCGCGTCGGATAGATGGCGAACAGCATCGAGATCAGCACGCCGAACACCGGGACCGCGTTCTGCCACAGCGACCCGACCGCGATGCCGAGCCGGCTGGCGCCGATATTCCACGTGACGCCCGCGATCGCGGTCGCCAGCACCGAGGTCAGCACCAGCCACATGACGGTTTCGCCGTCGGGCGCGAGGTTGGGCGGACCGACCCAGCCGATCGCCCACGCCGTCGCCCACGCCGCGAACACCCACGGCAGTCCGCCGACCGACGCCACGTAGGTCCGCCGCAACTGGCCGTGCGCGGGGCCGAACCAGCGCTGCGCGAGGATCGAATAGACCGTCCACTGCACGATGCAGAGCACGATCAGCGGCTCGCCGCCCTGAATGTCGACCGCCTGCCCGCTCGACAGCGAGCGCCCGTACACCGCGATGCCGGCGCCGAGCAGCGTCAGGGGTGCGGCGATCCAGAAGCCCGGCTCCAGCTTCGCGCCCGTCAGCAGCCGCAGAGTCACCGCCGCGTACACCGGCGAGCCGGCCATGAAGGCCGCGGCGGTGATGACGTTGGTGTAACGCAGACCGACGTTGTAGGTGACGAAGAAGGAGGCGATCGCGAGGCCCATCAGCAAGGTCCGCCGCCACGGGATCGGCATCCGCAGCGCGCCCGCCCCTTCCGTCGCGAGCACCAGCAACAGCAAGGTCGCCGTGGCGATCGTCAGCCGCCACGGCGTCATCCAGAAGGGATCCAGCACCCGCAGGATGATCGCCGTCAGCGGCATGTTGGCGCCCCAGAACACGCTGGTGACGAAATAGGCGGCGAGCCCCACGAGGGCGGCGCGGCGCGGGTCGGTGGCGTTCACGCCGGCACCGTCGCCAGCTGGCGCGTCTGCATGTAGACGATGCCCGACAGCACCACGACGCCGCCCAGCACCAGCACCCCACTCGGCGGCATGCCCAGCGCCCAGGCGGTCAG
>CAMDVZ010000375.1 GCA_945878895.1 Caenispirillum bisanense
CGCGCCCAACGCGCTTGGTCCGGACTACAAGGCGTACAACGCGACCGGGGTGCTGGGGGCCGCCGGCATCCGCACGTTCGTCGCCAGCAGCCCGTCGACCGCGCGCGGTGCCCTGGTCGACGCGGCCAACGCCGCGATGCAGGGATGCGTGGCCGCGCTGTTGCTGCCGGTCAACGTGCAACTGGCCGACATGGCTGTCGTGGCCGGCGCGCCGGCGCCGAAGCTGAAGTCTTCGCCGCGCGCGGCGGCGGCGCCACGCCCGCAGGCGATCCAGGCCGCGGTCGATCTGCTGCGGCAGAGTCGCAAACCGCTGATCATCGCGGGCCAGGGGGCCTGGCGGGCAGATGCCGCGCCGGCCATCAAGGACCTGGCCGACCGGACCGGCGCGCTGCTGGTCACCACGGCGCGCGCCAAGGACATGTTCCGCGGTCACCCCGGCGATCTCGGAATCATCGGCTCGTTTTCGCACTCCGCGGCCCGCCGCATGATCGACCAGGCCGATTGCGTGCTGGTGTTCGGCGCCAGCCTCAACCTGCTCACCATGAGCTTCGGCAACGCCTTGCCGAAGGTTCCGCTGATCCATGTCGATTCCGTGCGCGGCAACATCGGTCGCTGGCAGGGAGCCGATCTGGCGGTGGTCGCCGATGCGCGACTGGCGGCGGAGGCCATGCTGGCGGCGTTGCCCGCGGGCTCGAACGCCGAACGGCCGTTCCATTCCGAGGAGACGCGGCGCTTTCTCGCCGGCTTCGATATCGCGAAGGATTTTCAGCCCGCCCCGACGCCACGCACGCTCGATCCGCGGTCGCTCGGCGTCGCGCTCGACAAGCTGCTGCCGCGGGCGCGCAATCTCGTCTACGACGCCGGCAATTTCCTCGGCATCGTGCCCTACCTGTCGGTACCGGATCCGGCGCGATTCAAGTTCACCAGCGATTTCGCCTCGATCGGCATGGGTTTCGGCACCGCGCTCGGCGTGGCGGCCGGCCGGCCCGGCGAGACCACCGTGCTGGTGATCGGCGACGGCGGCTTCCTGATGACGATGGGGGAGCTGGAGACCGTCGTGCGCGAGGACCTGCCGCTGGTCGTCGTGCTGATGAACGACTGCGCCTACGGCGCGGAGTTGCATTTCCTCAAGATGCGCGATCTGCCGATCGCGAAGTCGGTGTTTCCCGATGTCGACTACGCCCCGATCGCCGAGGCCTTCGGCTTCCGCGCCGAGACCGTGCGCACGCTCGGGGAGCTGGAGAAACTGGCGCCGCTGCTGGCCAGGCCGGACGGACCGGTCTTCCTCGACTGCAAGCTGAACGCCGCCATCGCCGCGCCCTTCATGAGCGAAGTCCACGAGTACGAGACCCGGAAACACTAGCGGGCGCGCCACCGAAGGCGCGCCCGGCCCGGTGGGAATCCGGCCCGCACCGCACCGTCCGGCAGCGCGCCGCCCCTACGCGCCGACTTCGGGTCGGTGCCGTCGCCCCGACGCTTTCCCGCCCCTCTCGCCCGTCTTCGGCCAGCGCATCTCCACATCTCGGTTGGCGCCGAAAAAGCATTGTGCCGCAACGACTTCTTCCCTTCCCCCGCCAGCGGGGGAAGGGAGGAAGTTGCTGCGGCCCAATGCTTTCGTGGCTCGAAAGATATGTAGATACCCTAGCGGCCAGCGGGGGAAGGGAAAAAATCGCTGCGGCCCAATGATTTTCCGGCGCGGTCGGCGATGTGTAGATGTCCTGGCTGGCTTCGGAGGAGCCGAGCCCTGGCGGCGTGTATCGCCGCGGTGGCAAAACATGCCTCGCGCGACGTCGATGTCGGCGGGCGGGCGGGGAGGGTGCGCGCCGCGTCCGCGGATCAGCCCAGCCGGTTGATGCCGTCGAACGCGGCCGTCTTGTAGCATTCGGCGAGCGTCGGGTAGTTGAAGACGGTGTTCACGAAGTAGTCGATCGTTCCCGCGTGGGCGAGCACGGCCTGGCCGATGTGGATCAGTTCGCTGGCGCCCTCGCCGATGATGTGGACGCCGAGCAGCTGGCGGGTTTCGAGATGGAAGATCAGCTTCAGCAGGCCCGAGCTGTCGCCGATGATCTGGCCGCGCGCGATCTCGCGGTAGCTCGCCTTGCCGATCTCGTAGGGAACGCCTTCGTGGGTGAGTTCCTCCTCGGTGCGGCCGACCGTCGATATCTCGGGGATGGTGTAGATGCCGTAGGGGAACAGCGACGGCACGCTGCGCGCCTCGACGCCGAACGCGTGGCAGGCCGCGAGGCGGCCTTGTTCCATCGACGTCGAGGCGAGGCTGGGAAAGCCGATCACGTCGCCGACCGCGTAGATGTGCGGCTGGTTGGTCTGGTAGTGGGCGTTGACGTTCAGGCGACCGCGCTCGCCGGGCACGACGCCGGCGGCGTCCAGATTCAGTTCTGTGGTCGCGCCGGTGCGGCCGATCGAATAGAGCGCCGCGTCGCCGACGATCTGCTTGCCCGACGCCAGCTTGACGCGCACGCGTTCGCCCTTGTCGTCGGCGAAGGCTTCGACGCCCTCGACTTCCTCGCCCAGACGCAACGTCACGCGGTGCTCGTGCATCTGGTAGGCCAGCGAATCGGTGATCTCGCGGTCGATGAAGGGCAGCAGCCGCTCGCGCTTGTCGACCAGCGTGACGCGCACCCCCAGCGTCGCGAAGATGGTCGCGTACTCGATGCCGATCACGCCGGCTCCGACCACGGTGAGGGTCCGCGGCAGCTTCTTCAGCGTCAGCACGTCGTCGCTGGTGATGATGCGTTGGCCATCGAACGGGATCGGCCCATCGCGGGTCGTTTTCGTGCCGGTCGCCACGACGATCTTTTCGGCCGTGACCTCGCGCGCGCCCCGGCCCGGAACGTCCTCGATCCGGACCGCGTGCGGGCCGGCGAAGACGGCGTTGCCGACGGCGATCTCGACCTGGTTGCGCTGCAGCTGGTGGCGCGTCACGTCGATCTCGTGGCGGATCACGTGGGCGGTGCGGAAATGCAGATCCTCCATCGTGATGTTCTGCTTCACCGTGTAGGACGCGCCGTAGATGCCGCGCTCGCGATGGCCCGACAGGTGCAGGACCGCTTCGCGCAAGGTCTTCGAGGGGATCGTGCCGGTGTTGATGCAGACACCGCCAACGACGTCCTGGCGTTCGACGAGGATCACCCGCTTGCCGAGTTTCGCGGCCTGGATCGCGGCGCGCTGGCCGGCAGGCCCGGAGCCGATGACCAGGAGGTCGAAATCGTATCCCATCGCGTGGTCTCTCCGGACTCCGGGCTATCCCGCCCTGGCGCGCAGTTCGTCGCTCGGCCGCACGTCGGCCACGCGACCATAGACCGCGACCGCCACCAGCAGCACCGCGCACATGACGCCGAACAGGGTGCGGTAGGCTTCCTCGGTGCGGGCGCCGCCGGCCAGCGGCTCGAAGGCGCCGAGGATGATGCCCGACAGTGTTTGCATGCAGGCGACACCCAGCATCACGGCGGTGTTCATCGTCGCCATGCCGCGGCCGATCAGGCGATCGGGGAAAATGGCGCGGCCATGGGTCATCACCATGGTGCTGGAGGCGCTGACGAAGCCGATGCCGACGATCGCGGCGATCGCCAGCCAGAGCGGCGCCCGGCTCGACAGGGCGAGCGTGCCGAGGATCGCGGCGATCGCCACGGTGCCGCCGATGGCGATCCATTTGCGCGTGTCGAGCACGCGGTCGAGCGGTCCGAAACCCAGCATGCCGACCTGATAGGCCAGCACCGCGGCCAGCAGCACGTTGCCGGACCCGATTCCGGTCAGGCCATGCACTTCGCGCAGGTACGGACCGCCCCACAAGCCCTGGACCGTGAAGGTGCAGGCGTAGTTGCAGAAATTGAGGGTCAGGATGAAGGGCAGTTTGGGATTGCGCAGGACCTCCATCAGTCCGGCCAGCATTTCCCGCGGCGATTCCGCCTTTCGCGCGAGGAACGGATGGCCAGGCGGTGCGTCGCGGACGACCAGCCAGACCGCGACGGTGGCGAGTGCCGTGAACGCCACCATGGCGCCGAACACGCCGCGCCAGCCGATCGATTCGCTGCCCCACGCGAGCGGCGTCGTCGCGAGCAAGTTGCCGACCAGGCCGATCGACAGCACCATCCCCGACATCGTCGAGAAGCGGTCGGGCGGAAACCAGCGCGAGATCACCACCATGCTGCCGATCAGCATGACGCCGAAACCGGCTCCCATCAGGGCCCGGCCCGTCAGCAAGACCGGCCAGCTCGGCGCCAGGGTGAAGAGGGCCGCACCCGCCACCGCCAGCAGCAGCATCCCCGACACCGTGCGGCGCGGGCCGTAGCGGTCGAACAGGAATCCGCACGGAATCTGCATCGCGGAGAAGCCGAAGAAGAAGGCGCCCGTCAGCGCGCCGAGCGCCTCCGGGCCGATCCGCAGATCGCGCATCAGGTCGAGCCCGATGGTGACGTTGGATGCCCTGAAAAAATGGCTGGCGACGTAGGCGATGGCCAGGGTGGCGACGATCGTCAGGCCTTGGCGCCGGAGGGCGGACGTCATCGATGGACTTTTCCCGTTTGCGAAGTGCCGACCCTAGCAGCCTGTCGGACTGAGGTGAACGGGCGAGAAAGTTCGCCCCGGGCGGGCCTCGGCGGACCGCGCGGTCGTGTCGGGGGCGTCCCGGCGATGTCTCGGGACAGCGTTTTGGCGGCTCCCGGGCGTCGTCGGTGGCCGGT
>CAMDVZ010000376.1 GCA_945878895.1 Caenispirillum bisanense
GCGTGGCGCCCCCGCGCGGACCCGCCGGAGAGGCATCGGGGCGACCCGATCGGTGGCCCGACGGGCGTCGGAGCCGTCGGCGGCGGAAGCCACCGGGTCAGACCGGGCGAAAACCTCAAAAAGTAACGGCCTCCGAGCGCAGCGAGGGAACCCGAATTCTTCACCTCTTCGTGCGGTAGCGTCACCGCGCCGAGGTCCCTCGCTACGCTCGGGGATGACAATGTTGTCGTATCGTCGTCGCGCGTCGAGCCACGTCCATACCCTGATGGCAGCACCGGCCTCAACCCGCCAGCAGCTTGCGGGCGACGACGACGCGCATGATCTCGTTGGTGCCTTCCAGGATCTGGTGCACGCGCAGGTCGCGCAGGTAGCGTTCGAGCGGATAGTCCTTGAGATAGCCGTAGCCGCCATGCAGCTGCAGCGCCTCGTTCACGACGCGGAAGCCGGTATCGGTGGCGAGCCGTTTGGCCATCGCGCTGGCTTGGGTCGCGTCGGGCGATTTCGCGTCGAGCAGCCAGGCGGCGCGGTGGATCATCAGGCGCGCGGCGTCGAGGTCGGTCGCCATGTCGGCGAGCTTGAACTGGGTGGCCTGGAAATCCGCCAGCGCCTTGCCGAACTGCTTGCGCTCCTGGACGTAGCGGATCGCCGTCTCCAGACAGGCGCGCGCGCCGCCGAGCGAACACGCCCCGATATTGATGCGCCCGCCATCGAGCCCCATCATCGCGATCCTGAAGCCCTGTCCTTCGACGCCGAGGCGATTGGCGACCGGCACGCGGCAATTCTCGAAGATGACCGCGGCGGTCGGCTGGCTGTTCCAGCCGAGCTTGTCTTCCTGCTTTCCGAACGAGAGGCCCGGCGTGCCGTTCTCGACCACCAGCGTCGACACCCCGCCCGCGCCCTCGCCGCCGGTCCGCACCATCACGACGTAGATGTCGCTGCGGCCACCGCCCGATATGAACGCCTTGCTGCCGTTCACGACGTAGTGGTCGCCGTCCAGCACCGCCCGCGTGCGCAGCGAGGCGGCGTCCGAGCCCGCGCCCGGCTCGGTCAGCGCGTAGCTCGCGAGATGCTCCATCGAGCACAGTTTCGGCAGGAACCGCCCCCGCTGCTCCGCGTCGCCGAAGGCGTCGATCATCCACGCCGCCATGTTGTGGATCGAGATGAAAGCCGCCGTCGAGGGACAGGCCGCCGACAGCTCCTCCATGATCAGCGCCGCGTCGAAGCGCGACAGCGCGCTGCCGCCCACATCGTCGCGCACGTAGATGCCGCCGAAGCCCAGCGCCGCCGCCGCCCGCAGCGTCTGCACCGGAAAAATCTTCTCGCGATCCCACGTCGCGGCATGCGGCAGCATCTCGGCCTGCGCGAAATCGCGCGCCGTTTGCCGGAATGCCTCCTGGTCCTCGCTCAGCCCGAAATCCATGCCGCCCCCGTCGATGGCGGCCGGATCATAGGGTCGGCGGCCAGGGTGTCAACGTAGGCCCGACCCGCCTATGCTGCGCCGGTTCGAGCAACTTCCGCACCTCGACAGGAGACGGCCATGGCATGGCGCGACCTCGGCCCCAACGAAATCGCCGGCCGCGACGAGACCCGTCTCGCGGGGTCCCTGCTGTGGATCGTCATCGCCGCGGCGTTTCTGGCCGTGGTGATGGTGGCCATCGTGCTGCTGTTCGTCTTCGGCCAGGTGCTGGCGGCGTTTGCCGGCGTGCATCTCGACCTGTTGCGTACCGTCATGCCGTCCAATCGCGGCGTCGGTCTGTTGTTCATGCTGCCGCTACTCTACGTCCTGGCCTGGTCGGTGGTGTTCGTGAGCATGACCTGGATGCGTGCTCCCTCAACGCCGACCGTCGCGGCGGTCGGCATGGCAATCTGGGTCGCGCTGCGCCTGGTCCTGGGCGTCGCTGGCTACGTCGTGATCGGCGTCCGGTCCGGCGGCCTCGTCGCCGCCATCGTGCCGCTCGTGCTGTCGCTGGTCGCCGAGACCATGCTCGCGATCGCCTTCTGGGTCTACATGCAGGACGGTACGCGACCGAACGGCTACTACCGCCGCAGGGTCAGGGCGTGACCGGCTCACGTCGGCGGCACGAAGGGCTGGCTGACCGCCTTGAACACCTGCAACGCCTCGCAGCGCGCGGCGTGGGCGGCCAGTGCCGGATAGCCGGCCATCGACACCACGCCGGCATGCACCTCGGCGACGAAGCGCAGCGCCGTCGCCACCACGATATCGGCGTGCCCGATGCGCTCGCCGAACCACCACGGTCCGTCGCGCTCCGCCCGATCCGCCTCCAGCGCCCCGAGCGCCCCCTCGAGTTGCGACTGGCAACGCCCGGCCCACGCCTCCGAAACCTGTTCGTGCAGCCGGCGCTCGTAGAACAGGCTGACGCCCTTCTCGGCCAGTCCGGTCGCCAGCGACGCCACCTTCAAAGCCCGCCGCCGCGCTGGTTCCTCGCGCGGAAACATCGCCTGGTCGGCCGACACCAGGCTGTCAAGATGGTCGAGCATGGCATGGCTGTCGACCAGCACCTCGCCGTCGTCGAGCACCAGCGTCGGTACCCGCGTCAGCGGATTGTAGGCGCGGATCTTGTCGGCATCGCCGAACGAGGACCACGGCCGGTGCTCGAACGGCAAATGGTACAGCGTCAAGGCGATGCCGACGCGACGCACGAAGGGGGAGTCGTATTGGCCGATGAGGATCATCGCGTCTGCTCCTGCCGCGTCGCCACCTGCCCGCCGCCGCCACCCACCATGTTCATCGCCCGCGTGCAGGGCTCGGGCGCCCGCGGCGCGCTGGCGATGCGGCGGAGATCGAACACCGTGCAATTGGGGCCCTCGACGCGGCCGCGCATCGCGAGGCCGCCCGGCGCCATGGTGCCGCGGAAATTGACGGCGATGTAGTTCTCCGGCCGCCACAGCCAGCGGTCGTCGTGGCCGAGCAGGGTCACGGCGCGGCTCGCCGGATCCCAGGTTCCCGTCGTCACGTAGCAGCCGGTCGGCACGCCGGGATTTTCCGGCACCTCGTAGAACAGGAACAGCCCCTCGACCTCGGTGCCCGTCACCGCGCGGATGGTCAGCGTCACGCCGGTGATGCCCTGGTTGCAGTCGTACTTGCCTTGCCAGAAGCCGACCAGGCCGCGTTCCTGCGCCGCCGCCGCACCGATGCCGGTCAGCCACGCCAGCAGCGCGACCAGCGAAATCCACACCCGTCCCCGCATGCCAACCCCTCCGTCCCGTCGTTTGCCGCCATGCGACACCGGTCCTATAATCGCCCGCAATGGGGAGATCACCATGGCCGAACTCCACACGACTTTGGGCGCCTATCCGCTCACGCGCATGCGCCGCAACCGCGGCACCGACTGGTCGCGCCGCCTGACGGCCGAGACGAAGCTGTCGGTCGACGATCTGATCTGGCCGGTGTTCGTGCAGGAAGGCACCAACGCGCGCACGCCCGTGGGCTCGATGCCGGGCGTCGACCGGCTGTCGGTCGACCTGCTGGTCGAGGCCGTCAAGCAGGCCCGCGATCTCGGCATCCCCGCCATCGCCATCTTCCCCGAGGTCGACCCGGTGAAGAAGACGCCCGACGCCCGCGAGGCCTACAACCCCGACAATCTGGTCTGCCGCGCCATCCAGGCCGTCAAGAAGGCCGTGCCCGACATCGGCATCGTGTGCGACGTGGCGCTCGATCCCTTCAACAGCGACGGCCACGACGGCATCGTGCGCGACGGCATCATCCTCAACGACGAGTCGGTCGAGGTGATGACCCGCCAGGCGCTGGTTCAGAGCCAGGCCGGCTGCGACGTCCAGGCGCCCTCGGACATGATGGACGGCCGCATCGGCGTGTTCCGCCGGGCGCTCGATTCGGCCGGCTTCCAGCACGTCCAGATCATGTCCTACGCCGCCAAATACGCGTCCGCCTTCTACAACCCCTTCCGCGACGCCATCGGCAGCTCGGGCGCGCTCAAGGGCGACAAGAAGACCTACCAGATGGACCCCGCCAACTCCGACGAGGCGCTGCGCGAGGTCGGCCTCGACATCGCCGAGGGCGCCGACATGGTGATGGTAAAACCGGGCCTGCCCTACCTCGACATCGTGCGCCGCGTGAAGGACACTTTCGGCATCCCCACCTACGCCTACCAGGTCAGCGGCGAATACGCGATGCTCAGGGGTGCCGCCGACCGCGGCTGGCTGGTCTGGGACAAGGTCCTGATGGAGACCCTCTCCAGCTTCAAGCGCGCCGGCTGCGATGGAATCCTGACGTACGGTGCCGTCGACGCGGCAAGGCTGCTGGCGAAGAAGTAGCCAGACTCATACCTTCCCTCGCTTCAGCGGGGGAAGGTGCCCGAAGGGCGGATGGGGGTGTGCTCGCCAAGGTCACGGCTCCCGAAAGCGATACGAGATTGCGCTTCACGCGTCCGTATCGACGACGCCCTCAGTTCCGGGCATCGTCGCCGTCGAAACACCCACCCCCATCGGCCCTTCGGGCACCTTGTGTAAGCGAATGGGTCTATATTGGGGGCGTTCCGCAAGGAATGCGCGGGGCCGGGAGGCCACCCGGCCCCGCGCGCCGGCCGTCGGATCGAGGGCACCCGAACCTTCTGGGTTGAGGGGAAGCAAGATCGCGGCCGGCTCTTCATCGCGACCCGCATGGTTGCCTGAACATCATG
>CAMDVZ010000377.1 GCA_945878895.1 Caenispirillum bisanense
TTTTCGCCCCGGCAGCAGGTTTTCGATCCGTTTCCACTGGTGGTCGCTCAAGCCATGTCGGCGCATTGGTCAGCTCTCCCGTTCGGCCAACCCGCTATGAATCACCTGGCACGCCGTTTGGGAATCGAATAATTAGGGACAGGCCCTAGCTGTCCATTCGACATGTCGGGCTCGTCGCCCGCACGGCTCGCAACCCGTTGCCGACGCTGTTAGGGTGAACCCGTGACGGAGTACTGCGATGTGGTTCTGGCGGGTGCTTGGCGGGTTGTTTCTGGCGTTTGCGCTGGCGGCCGTCGGGATCGACGCGTGGCAATGGACGCACGGCGCCGACAGACGCCTGTCGACGGTGGGGGAACTGTGGTTCGCGCTGGCGCCCGGCGGCCTCAACCTGACGCAGGCCGTGGTGCAGCGCTATCTGCTGCCCGAGATATGGGACTGGATCGGCCGACCACTGCTGCTGGCGCCGGCCGTCGTCGTGGCCGGCGTGCCGGCGCTGCTGTTCCTGTGGCTGGGCTTCCGGCGCCGCAGCGAGAAGCTGGCGCGGATATTCCGCAAGCGCCGCTGAGGCGGCGGCGGCTCAGCCGGTCTTGAGGGCGGCCAGGAACGCCGACTGCGGAATCTCGACGTTGCCGACCTGGCGCATGCGCTTCTTGCCCTTCTTCTGCTTGTCCAGAAGCTTGCGCTTGCGCGAGATGTCGCCGCCGTAGCACTTCGCCAGCACGTCCTTGCGGAGCGCGCTGATGGTCTCGCGGGCCACGATCTTGCCGCCGATGGCGGCCTGGATGGCGATCTTGAACAGCTGCTGCGGGATCAGCTCCTTGAGCTTCTCGCACAGCACGCGGCCACGGTGCTCGGAATGGCTGCGGTGGACGATCAGCGACAGCGCGTCGACCGTCTCGCCGTTGACGAGAATCGACAGCTTGACCAGATCGCCTTCCCGGTAGTCGGCGATTTCGTAGTCGAACGAGGCGTAGCCGCGGCTGACCGATTTCAGCCGGTCGTAGAAATCGAACACCACCTCGTTGAGCGGCAGCTGGTAGACCACCATCGCGCGGGTGCCGGCGTAGGTGAGGTCCTGCTGGATGCCGCGGCGCTCCTGGCACAGCGAGAGCACCGATCCGAGGTATTCGTCGGGCACAATGATCGTGGCCTTGATCCACGGCTCGTCGATCGTCTTGATCCGCATGACCTCGGGGTAGTCGGTCGGATTGTGCAGGTCGATGGCGGTGCCGTCGACCAGCGCGATCTTGTAGACCACCGAGGGCGCCGTCGTGATCAGGTCGAGGTCGAACTCGCGCTCCAGCCGCTCCTGGACGATCTCCAGGTGCAGCAGCCCGAGGAAGCCGCAGCGGAAGCCGAAGCCGAGCGCGGCGCTGCTCTCGGGCTCGTAGTGGAAGCTCGAATCGTTGAGCCGCAGCTTGCTCAGCGAATCGCGCAGCTTCTCGTACTCGGCGGCGTCGACCGGGAACAGGCCGCAGAACACGACCGGCACCGAGGGCTTGAAACCCGCGAGGGATTCCTTGGCCTGGCGCTTCTCCTCGGTGATGGTGTCGCCGACCCGGCAATCGGAAATCGTCTTGATGCCCGCGACGATGAAGCCGATTTCGCCCGGCCCGAGTTCGGCGACTTCGAGCGGCTTGGGACCGAACACGCCGACCTTGTCGATGTCGTAGTCGGACCCGTTGCTCATCATGCGGATGCGCATGTTCTTGCGCATGACGCCGTCCTTGACCCGCACCAGGGTGACGACGCCGAGATAGGGGTCGTACCAGCTGTCGACCAGCAGTGCCTTGAGCGGCGCCGCGCGGTCGCCCTTGGGCGGCGGCAGGCGCTTGACCATCGCCTCCAGCACGTCGGGGACGCCAAGCCCGGTCTTGGCCGAGATCAGCACCGCGTCGGAGGCGTCGATGCCGACCACGTCCTCGATCTCCTGGCGCACCCGGTCGGGCTCCGCCGCCGGCAGATCGATCTTGTTGAGCACGGGGATGATCTCGTGCCCGGCCTCGATGGCCTGGTAGGCGTTGGCAAGCGTCTGCGCCTCGACGCCCTGGCTGGCGTCGACCACCAGCAGCGAGCCCTCGCAGGCCGCCAGCGAGCGGCTGACCTCGTAGGCGAAATCGACGTGGCCGGGCGTGTCCATCAGGTTCAGGACGTAGTCGAGTCCGTCCTTCGCCTTGTAGTGCAGGCGGACGGTCTGCGCCTTGATCGTGATGCCGCGCTCGCGCTCGATATCCATCGAATCCAGCATCTGGTCGTGGAAATCGCGATCGCTCACGGCGCCGCAGGTCTGGATCAACCGGTCGGCGAGCGTGGACTTGCCGTGATCGATGTGGGCGACGATCGAGAAGTTACGGATCTGGCTGAGTTCGGTCATGGATTGCTGCGCTGCGGGATGCAAGGTTCATAGAGAGGGATGCCGACGGGCGCAACAGCGGTAGCCGGGGTCGGTGTCCGGTGCACACCCCCCACCTGACGCGGAACGCCGGACAACGCCGCTCCATGGCCGGACAGAGCACGATTCTTCCGGACACGCAGGCCTGCCGGGTCCGATTCTTCCGGACACGGCGCCGGCTTCCACCGGACAAACCGTTGCGCTGGCCAGACAATCCGATGGCAAGGCGGATGGAACCACCCGACAGGGAGTCGATCTGCTCGCGGTCCATGGCCGGGTCTCTTTTCGGGGGCTGCCCAAGTTCTTGAATATACATTAAAAATATTCTCCGTCAAGAAAATTTGTCCGCATGGCTGCGTGCGTTCGCACGGAGGCGGCTGCATATCCTCAAGACCATCGTGGAAAATAAGACTATGTTCTCAATGCGATTATTATTGCCTTTCATGGTAACTCCCAAGGTGGGTGCGGAGTGAGTTCGATCTGCCACGATAGCGTGGAGAATTCGTCGGGCGAGACAATAGCGGTTGCGGCGGTTGTCCGGACGTGAGTCAACGCGGGGATGGATTTTCCCCCCGAGTTCCAGGCCGTCCTCGACGGACTTCAGCGGCAGATCGCGGCGCTGCTGGCGGAGAACGCCGAGCTTCGTCGCCGTCTCGGGCTCGACAGCTCCAATAGCGGCAAGCCGCCCTCCAGCGACGGGCTGAAGAAGAAGCCGCGCATCGCGGGCAGCCTGCGCGGGATTTCGGGCAACCCCGGTGGCGGCCAGCCGGGACACAAGGGCGACACGCCGCGGCAGGTCCAGGAGGTCGACCTCGTGTCGACCCACGAGGCGGCGAGCTGCGCGAACTGCCGGGCGGTATTGAGCGAGGCGATGGTCGTGGGGGTGGAGCGGCGGCAGGTGTTCGACTTGCCGACGCCGAGGCTGGAGGTCACCGAGCACCGGGCGCTGGTCTATGGTTGCGCGGGCTGCGGCGCGACCACGAAGGCGGCGTTCCCCGAGGGGGTGGTCTCGGCGGCCAGGTACGGCCCCCGGCTGCGGGCCGCGGCGGTCTATCTCAACGTCCAGCAGCTGATCCCCGAGGACCGGGTGGCCGCCACGATGGCCGATCTGTTCGCCGCGGCGCGCCTGTGCGGGGCCAGCGTCGCTTCGTGGTGTGGCGCCAGGGCGCGCGAGCTGGCGCCGCTGAGGGCCCGCATCGGGACGCTGCTGGACCATGCCCCGGTGCGCCACCTCGACGAGACGGGCCTGCGCGTGGCGGGCAAGCTGGCATGGCTGCACGTGGCCTGCACGCCCGAGCTGACCCACTACAGGGTGTCGGGCAAGCGCGGCGCCCTGCCCGCGACGCTGGTCGGCGTCGTCGTCGTGCACGACCACTTCAAGTCCTACTAAAGCCAGATGCCCGACCTCGCCCACGCGCTGTGCAACGCCCACCATCTGCGCGAGCTCAAGGGCCTGATCGAGATCGAGAAGGAACCGTGGGCCACGAAGATGTTCCGCCTGCTGCTCCACGCCGCCCGCGCCGTGCGCGCCGCCCGGGCCCGCGGCCAGAGGGCGCTGCCCGAACACCTCGAACGACGCATCCGGAACCTCTATCGCGCCATCCTGGCCCGTGGCCTGGCGTTCCACCACGCCATGCCGCCGCTCGACAAGCCCGCCCGCGGCAGACGCGCCAAACGCATCGGACACAATCTCCTGGTCCGCCTGCGCGACTTCGAAGCCGACACCCTGCGCTTCCTCGTCGACTTCGACGTGCCCTTCACCAACAACGAGGCCGAGCGCGACATCCGCATGACCAAGGTCAAAGCCAAAATCTCCGGTGGCTTCCGCACCTTCGAAGGCGCCGAGACTTTCGCCACCATCCGCTCCGTCGTCTCGACGGCACGCAAGCGCGGCTGGGACATTCTCGAAACACTCGCCGCTCCCGCAGCAGGCCTGCTCCCCGGGTTGCATGCCTGAACACCGGCTTCGCAGTTACCTTCATGTTATACCAGCCGACTTATCGAGTGACACACGCCCATTTCCTGGTGCCGATGGAGGGGATCCGGGCTGGATCGTCGACGAGGAAGCGCCAGGCGCTTTGACAGGCGTCGAGGATCTCGTCGCAGGTGTTTCAGACCCGGGCGCAGAGCTTGTTCTGGCGCAGGTAGGCCCAGACGTTCTCCATGGGGTTCAGCTCGGGCGAACAGGGCGGCAAGGTCAGCAGCGTGATGTTGTCGGGAAGCACCAGCTTCTGGCCGCGCTGGTGCCAGCCGGCGCCATC
>CAMDVZ010000378.1 GCA_945878895.1 Caenispirillum bisanense
CAAACAGACCCTGATCGAGGAAGTCGCCGCATGGGAGCACGAGCGCAATACCAACCACGCCAAGGCGAACTGGCAATTCACGACCCAAAACGCCCGCATCAAGCTCAAGCACCTCTACCCTTCAATCTGAACGAATCGGGCGACTAGGAGCCGCGCGGCGCGCGAGGAGGCGCGAAAGCCTTTCCTCGCGCCCGTCGTCGCGCGGGGCGAGAGGCCGGAGCGGTTTTCGAACCAGTGGAAGCCCGCCCGAAGTGGAGGGGCGGGCCCCGCTCCCGCGACGCTCGTTGTCGCTTCCGGCGCGCGCCGGGCCGGCGCGAGAAAGCGTCGCGAGGCGACGTGCCGACGGCCAGCCTTCAGCCGCCCGTCACGCTCATGTGGCGCGGCACGGCGGGGCCGGTATGGCGGCGGTCGATGATGAAATCGTGGCCCTTGGGCTTGCGCCCGATGGCCTCGTGGACAGCCGCGATCAGCAGCTCGTCGCTCTCACTGGCGCGCAGGGGCGCGCGCAGGTCGGCGGCGTCTTCCTGGCCCAGGCACATGTAGAGCGTGCCAGTGCAGGTCAGCCGCACGCGGTTGCAGCTCTCGCAGAAATTATGGGTGAGCGGCGTGATGAAGCCGATCCGCCCGCCGGTCTCGGCGATGGTGGCGTAGCGGGCCGGACCGCCGGTGCTGTAGTCGCTCTCGTGCAGGGTCCAGCGCTGCGCCAGATCGGTGCGCACGGCCGACAGGGGCAGATACTGGTCGAGCCGGGTCTCGCCGATCTCGCCCATCGGCATGACCTCGATGAACACCAGATCCATGCCGAGGCCGTGGCTCCAGCGGATCAGCGCGTCGAACTCCATGTCGTTGACGCCCTTGAGCGCCACCGCGTTGATCTTGATATGGATGCCGGCCTTGCGGGCCGCCTCGAGCCCGCGCAGGACCTGGTCGAGGTCGCCCCAGCGGGTGATGGTCCGGAACTTGTCCCGATCAAGCGTGTCGAGCGACACGTTCAGCCGCTTGACGCCCCAGGCCGCCAGTTCGGCGGCGTGTTTGGCCAGCTGGCTGCCGTTGGTGGTCAGCGTCAGTTCTTCCAGCCCGTTGCCGAGCCGCCGCGACAGGCCCCGCACCAGCGACATCACGTTCTTGCGCACCAGAGGCTCGCCGCCGGTAAGGCGCAGCTTGCGTACCCCCAGATCGATGAAGGCGCCGCACAGCCGTTCCAGCTCTTCGAGGCTGAGCACGTCGGCCTTGGGCAGGAACGTCATGTCCTCGGCCATGCAGTACACGCAGCGGAAGTCGCAGCGGTCCGTCACGGAGACGCGGAGGTAGGAAACGGTACGGCCGAATGGGTCGATCATGGGAGCAATGTAGGCGCTTCGAGGCGTGGTTTCGACTCCATTCGGGCCGGAAAATTGTATCGGTTGGGCACGCCGGGCGGGCCGTGCGGGGTGATCGAAAAGGCGCGATTCAGTGTCGATTCGCGCGATTCGACATCGAAATCGCGCGCGGAACGTGCGTTTGACGACGCCAAATGGTCTCGAATGGTCGTTCCAGCAGCGATTCGCACCGGTTCTGGCGGCAAAAAGCAGACGAATCGCTGCCGATGCGGGCTCCGCGACGGCCATGCGACCGCGGATTCGCGGGTGTCCGGCGTCGCGCGGGGGCCGAACCGGTGCGTCGCCCGCGCCACTCCGGGAAGCCCGGCCGTGGTTCGAATTTCAGCCGGGTAAAATAAAATCGCCCCCGGCGACGTCGACGGGCGTCAGGCTATGTCGAGCCAGAGCGCCAGCGACTGGTTCACCCGGCCCATTGTCTCCGCGTCCATTCGGCCGATCCGGTCGCCGACCCGTTGCCGCGACGCCGCGGTGATACGATCGATCATGATCTGCGAGGTCGCGCGCAATCGGTTGGCCGGGGTCGGCTCGACGGTGATCCGGATGGCAGACGCCGTCACCAGCATCGTCGTGAGCGGCAGAACGGTGACCGTCGCGCTGTCGAGCGGGACGAGATCGTTGTGAACGATCAAGGCCGGCCTCGGCTTTCCATGCTCGCCCTGCAAGGCGACGGTGTACAGATCGCCGCGCCTCATGCCGTCCAGTCGTCCATGTCCGCCAGCGCGGCGTCGGTGAAGGCATCGACATCGGCGTCGAGCGCCGCCGTCGATGCTTCGCGAACCTGCCGCTGGAATTCCCGGACGAAAGCCGGCGAACTGGTGTCGTAGACCCAGAGTTTGACCTCGCGCAGGCCCTTGGCGCGCATGCGGGCGCGATATTGGGGCGTGGTCTGGCTGGTTGACTTGCGGGGTGTTGGCACGATGCGCGCTCCATGGGCAGGCGACACTGCAATATAGTCCCTCGGCGACGCCGCAACCAGCTATCGACGGTTGTGCCTCGATCTACGCCGCCTCGGCGATGAAGGCCCGCAACACCGCGAAAGCGCGCTCGGGATCGTCGGGTACGACGCCGTGGCCGCAGTGGGGGAAGCGCTCGAACCGCACGAGATGAGCGGGCAGACACGCCGCGATGGTCTCGCTGAACGCCATCGGCATGATCGGGTCGCGCCCGCCCGCGAGGATCAGCACCGGGCAGCGCAGGCGCGCCAGATCGGCACGGAAATCCATCCGGCCCTGTTCGTTGTCGGGGCCGTTGAAATGCAACGCGACCTCGCCCTTCATGACGGTGCGCCGGGTGCCGTCGTCGTTGGCGGCCGGCCGGGCGCGATAGAGCGGAAAGCATTCCTTCAAGAAAGTCGCGCTACCCTCCGGCGTCGGTGCCAGCAGGTAGGTTTCGGCGATGGCGCGGATGCGGGCGCCGCCGATCCGCTCGAAGGCGTCGAACACGGTCGGGAAATCGACCTTCGCCGTGGTGCTGGTCAGAACCAGCTTGCCGGGATGGCCGGGGTGGCGCGTCGCGTAGGCCTGCGCCACGAAGCCGCCGAACGAGGCACCGTAGACGATCGGCCGCTCGATGCCGAGCGCGTCGCAGAAGCCTTTCACGTCGTCGCCCCACTGGGCGAGGTTCCAGGCGCCGCGGTCATCGCCGCCGCTGCGGCCGTTGCCGCGATGGTCGAGATAGACGATCTGCGCCACGTCGGCGAGACGCGAGAAGGCGGGCTTGTAGATCGTGTGATCGAAGCCCGGCCCGCCGTGCAGCATCAGCAAGGTCGGCTTCGCGCGCATGCGCGGACCATCGGGCACGAGGCCCGCGCCCTCGACGTCGAAATAGAGGCGGGTGCCGTTCACGGCGACGTACATGGTTGACCTCGGCGTCGGTTGGGGCGCGTCGATGGCGCGGCTGGCCCCATGATACCTGAGTGGTCGCGTCCTACCCCGCGATCATCCGCTCCAGGGTCTCCAGCCGGTCTGCCTCCGCGGCCGGCTTGTCCCAGCGGATGCGGTGGATGCGGGGGAAGCGCAGGGCGACGCCGGATTTGTGGCGCGTCGAGCGCTGGGCGCCGTCGAAGGCGATCTCGAACACCAGGCCCGCTTCGACCGCGCGCACGGGGCCGACCCGATTCAGCGTGTGGTCGCGCACCCACTGGTCGAGGCGCGGCAGTTCGGTATCGGTGTCGCTGGACTGGGCCTTGCCGACCGGCACCAGTTCGGGCGCGCCGTCGGGTCCGTTCCGCCAGCAACCGAAGGTGAAATCCGAATGGTACGAGGAGCGCTCGCCGTGGCCGCGTTGAGCGTACATCAGCACGCAGTCGAGCGTTAGCGCCGCGCGCTTCCATTTGAGCCAGAGCTCTGCCGGTCGCCCCGCGACGTAGGGCGCGTCGGCGCGCTTGAGCATCACTCCCTCGATGCCGGTGTCGCGGGCGCCCGCGCGCAGGGCCACGAGCTCGTCCCACGCCGCGACGGGCAGCAGCGGCGAGGCGTCGAACGGGCAGCCCTGGTGGCGATCGATCCAGGCCTCGAGCCGCGCGCGGCGCCGGTCGAACGACAGCGCGCGCAGATCCTCGCCGGTCTCGACCAACAGGTCGTAGAGGCGGACGTGGGCGGGAAAATCGTGTTGCGCGCGGGCCGTCGCGGTCTTGCGGTTCAGCCGTTGCCGGAGATCGGCGAAGGGACGCGGCGAGGCACGTCCGTGGGCGTCGCGATGGACGATCAGTAGTTCACCGTCGAGCACCGCGTCGAACGTCATCGCCCCGGCGATCTCGGGGAAGCCGCCGGTGATGTCCTCGCCGGTGCGGGTGTAGAGGCGGCGGTGGGTGCCGTCGGCGACCAGCTGGACGCGGACGCCGTCCCATTTCCATTCGGCGCGCCAGTCCGCGGGGTTCATGTCCGCGAGGTTGGCCTCGTCGAGCGGGTGGGCGAGCATGGTGGGACGGAACGCGATGGGGGCCGACTCGGGCCGCGGTCCGCCCCGGGTCAGCCAGTCGAACAACGGCAGATAGGGTGGCCGCAACCGGTGCCAGACCTCCTCGACGGCATCGACCGACACGCCACCGAAATCCGCGATGGCCTGTTTGGCCAGTCGCGTGGAGACGCCGACGCGCGGACCGCCGGTGACGAGCTTGAGCAGCCCCCGGCGTCCAGTCGCGTCGAGTCCGTCGAGCCAGCCGGCGAGGAGCGGCGGGATGTCGGGTTTCGCGGCCGCGCGCAAACCCTCCATGGCGTCGACCAGCGACAGCGGCGGATGGTTGTGTCCGGCAACCGGGTCGGGTG
>CAMDVZ010000379.1 GCA_945878895.1 Caenispirillum bisanense
CGACGAACGAGGCACCGCGTCCCGGACAAGTAGACAGAAGCGCCACTGGAGTGGCGCGCTCCCCGAGGAGTCGCGATGGCGCGACAACCTCATACCTTCCGCTTCAGCGGGGGAAGGTGCCCTGGGGGCGGATGGGGGTGTGTTCGTCACGGACACGTCGCGCGAGAACGAGAGGATGATTGCGCTTCGCGCGGTCGTATCGACGATGTCGGAAATGTTCGACGACTTGCGCGTTCCGCGGCCCACCCCCATCCGCCCTTCGGGCACCTTCCCCCGCCGCTGGCGAGGGAAGGTATGAAAAGAGTCGTGCGGAGCACGCTGGTCACCGATCGCACGTGCTAGTGCCCGTGCCCGTGATCATGGCCATGCCCGTCGCCCTGCGCGTGGTCGTGACCATGCGCGTGGCGGGGGTCGTGGTTTTGCTGGCCGTAGGCGCCGCCTTCGGGGTCGAAGGGGGCGCGGACTTTTTCGGCCCGGGCGCCGAGGCCGCGCAGCATGGCGACGATCACGTGGTCGTCGCGGATCAGCACGCGGGTGTCGTCGATCTGGCTGGGCAGATGGCGGTTGCCGAGATGCCAGGCGATGCGGGCGAGCGAGATGGCGGCGCTGCCGCGCACCTCGATCAGGTCCTCGTCGGCGGCGCGTACTTCCACGAAGCGGCCATCCTCGAGCGCGAGGCCATCGCCGGTGTGCAGCACGGTCGGTTCGGCGAGATCGAGCAGGATGTCGAGGCCGCCGTCGCCCAGCAGCCGCAAGCGCCGACGGTAGCGGTCGTCGAACGCGAGCGTGATGGTGTCGGCGCGTTTGCCCTCGGGCCAGTGGCCGGCGCGGGCGATGTCGGTGGCGCGGAGCATGGGTCGGGTGGTCTCCGCGCTCAGAACAGGAAGTAGCGCTGCGCCATCGGCAGCGACGTCGCAGGCTCGCAGGTCAGCAATTCACCATTGGCGCGCACCTCGTAGGTCTCGGAATCGACCTCGATGTCGGGCGTCAGGGAGTTGTGGACCATGTCTTTCTTGCCGATCTTGCGCGTGCCCTTCACGGCCAGCATCTCGCGCTGCACGCCCCATTTCTTCGCCACGTTCCTGTCGATGGCGGCCTTCGAGGTGAACAGCACGGAGCTGGCGATCAGGCTGCGACCGTAGGCGCCGAACATCGGCCGGTAGTGGACGGGCTGAGGCGTCGGGATCGAGGCGTTGGGATCGCCCATGGGGGCCGCGGCGATGGTGCCGCATTTCAGGATCATGTCGGGCTTGACGCCGAAAAAGGCCGGCGACCACAGCACCAGATCGGCCAGCTTGCCGACCGCGACCGAACCCACGTGCTTCGAGATGCCGTGCGCGATGGCGGGATTGATCGTGTATTTGGCGATGTAGCGTTTGACGCGGACATTGTCGTTGTCGCCGGTCTCTTCCTTCAGCCGGCCGCGCTGCTTCTTCATCTTGTCGGCGGTCTGCCAGGTGCGGATCACCACCTCGCCGACCCGGCCCATCGCCTGGCTGTCGCTGGACATCATGGAGAAGGCACCCATGTCGTGCAGGATGTCCTCGGCGGCGATCGTCTCGCGCCGGATGCGGCTCTCGGCGAACGACACGTCCTCGGGGATGCGCGAGTCGAGATGGTGGCAGACCATCAGCATGTCGAGATGCTCGTCCACGGTGTTGACCGTGTAGGGCATGGTCGGGTTGGTGGACGACGGCAGCACGTTCTTTTCGCCACACAGCCGGATGATGTCGGGGGCGTGGCCGCCGCCGGCACCCTCGGTGTGGAAGGTGGCGATGGTGCGGCCCCTGAAGGCCGCGCGCGTGGTTTCGACGAAGCCCGATTCGTTGAGCGTGTCGGTGTGGATGGCGACCTGGACGTCGTAGCGGTCGGCCACCGAGAGGCAATTGTCGATGGCGGCCGGCGTCGTGCCCCAATCCTCGTGCAGCTTGAGGCCGCAGGCGCCGCCCTCGATCTGCTCGCGGATGCCGGCGGGTTTGCTGGTGTTGCCCTTGCCGAAGAAGCCGAGATTCATCGGCAGGCCTTCGGCCGCCTGCAGCATGCGGCCCATGTGCCAAGGACCCGGCGTCACGGTGGTGGCGAGCGTGCCATGCGCCGGACCGGTGCCGCCGCCCAGCATCGTCGTGACGCCGCTATAGAGCGCGTCGTCGATCTGCTGCGGGCAGATGAAATGGATGTGGCAGTCGATGCCGCCGGCCGTCACGATGCGGCCTTCGCCGGCGATCGCCTCGGTGCCAGGGCCGATGATTATGTCGACGCCGGGCTGGATGTCGGGATTGCCTGCCTTGCCGATGGCGACGATCTTGCCGTCCTTCAGCCCGATGTCGGCCTTCACGATCCCCCAGTGGTCGAGGATCAGGGCGTTGGTGATGACGGTGTCGACGGCCCCTTGCGCGCGGGTGCGCTGGCTTTGCCCCATGCCGTCGCGGATCACCTTGCCGCCGCCGAATTTCACTTCCTCGCCATAGATCGTGTGGTCCGTCTCGACTTCGATGAACAGATCGGTGTCGGCCAGCCGCACCCGGTCGCCGGTGGTCGGTCCGAACATGCCGGCATAGGCGGCGCGGCCGATGCGGGTCGGACTCTCGTTGGGCGTGCCGACTTTGGCGACGGGGCCGAGCTTGCCCGACACCCTGGCCTGGAAGCCGTGTGCCTCGCGTTTGCCGGCGTAGGGCGTCAGACGAACGGTGCGGGTCTGGCCCGGCTCGAAGCGCACCGCGGTGCCGGCGGCGATGTCGAGCCGCATGCCCTTCGATCGCTTGCGGTCGAACACCAGGGCATCGTTGGTTTCGAAGAAATGATAGTGGCTGCCAACCTGCACCGGCCGGTCGCCGCTGTTGGCGACCTCCAGCGAGATCGATAGGCGCCCCGCGTTGAGTTCGAGATCGCCGCTGTCGGCGACGAGGATTTCGCCCGGTTTCATCGCCATCGACGCGGCCCTCAGCGGATCGGGTTGTGGACGGTCACCAGCTTGGTGCCGTCGGGGAAGGTGGCTTCGACCTGGATGTCGTGGATCATCTCGGCGATGCCCTCCATCACCTGGTCGCGGCCGATCACCAGACCACCCTCGCGCATCAGGTCCGCGACGCTGCGGCCGTCGCGCGCGCCCTCGACGACGAAGTCGGTGATCAGCGCGATCGCCTCGGGATGATTGAGCTTCAGCCCCCGCTCCAGGCGGCGGCGCGCCACGATGGCGGCCATCGAGACCAGCAATTTGTCTTTCTCGCGCGGCGTCAGGTTCATCGCGGCTTCCTCTCGTCCCGTCGTCGCGCTCAAGTATGCCAGACGCGCGGCAACCTGGAAGGCAATCCGAACGCGCGATGGCGCATTTCCACCAGCAGCCGGACCAGCGCCCGCCGGACGCCGGTCGAATCGCCCAACAAACGGGCAATCAGGACACCACTGACGCAGCTGACGCCGCACCGGACCGCGTCCTCGAACGGTTCGAGAACCGCGCGGGCCGTGTCGCGCAGCGAATCGTCGAGCGTCGGCAGCACGAGCAGCACCGTAGCCAGCGCGTTGGCGTCGCCGAAGCCGGGTGCCGGCGGCGGCGGACCGTCGAGGCGCAACGCGTCGGCCCATACCGGTTTGCCGCCGCGTCGCAGTCGCCAGCTGTCGAGCACGAATCCCCGCGTGAAGCGCTCGCCGCTGGCGCTGCGCCCCAATGCGAGGCTCTCGCAGGCAAGCAGCCGCGCGTCCGGCGCCAGATCGACCACCGTCTTGCGCGCCAGCCGCGCGGCGTCGAACACGATGGTTTCCTGCGGCAGCCACTCCAGCGTCGCGGCGGCGCCGACGTCGAGCGTCACGTCGATGCCGACCTCGCGCGAGTCCAGCGCGGCGCGATAGATTTTCTCCGCCGCCGAGGTCGTGACGGTCGCGGTGGCGCCGGCGCCGACCGCGATGTCGAGGACGATCCGGTCGCCGTCGGCGAGGCCGCCGGAAGTGGTCAGGATCGCCGCCTCGGGCGGATCGCCCGGTGCGGGTGTCGGGAACAGCACCCGGCAGGGATCGCGCTGGTACAGATCGGCCAGCCGCGTCGCGCCGTCCCGGAACGCAAACGCCACCCGCGCCCCGCCATTGGCGCGCTCGACCGGCATGCCGCCGGACCGCGCCGGGCGCGTGGTCGCGGCGTTCATCGCGGCAACGTGGGGATCGCAATCATCGCCGTAGTCTAGCACGGAAGACGGCCGACGGCCGACGCGTGCGGTCCGAATCGCTCGCTTCTCATACTTTCCCCCGCCGTTGGCGCTACGGTATCCACACATCTCGACCGTCATGAAAAAGCACGGTGCCGCAGCGACTTCTTCCCTTCCACCGCTGGCGGGGGAAGGTGCCCGAAGGGCGGAAGGGGGTGGTTCGCGGTCAAGCACGCAGTCCGGGAAAACTGGCCGCGTCTGCGAGAAGTTACTGCGTGGCAACGACTTCTTCGCTCCGTCGGCATCACCCGCGTATCGACAACCACCCCCTTCCGCCCCTTCGGGGTGTGCGAACGGGGTGATGGGTAACAGAATAGTCCAGGGCGATGGGTGACACTCCCACCCGGCGGAGGGCCGGGTCGCGTCTGCGCCGCGGGGGTTAACCCCCGCGGCGCAGACGCGACCCGGCCCTCCGCCGGGTGGGAGTGTCACCCATCGCCC
>CAMDVZ010000380.1 GCA_945878895.1 Caenispirillum bisanense
CGCGCGCCGTCCCCAGGCGGAGAGCCTCGTTCCATGCTGAACCTTCCCCGCTGGCAGATCTGGTCGATTCTCGGCGTCACGTTGCTGTCGCTGTTGCTGGCGTTGCCAAACGTGCTGCCGCGATCGCTGCAGGCGTGGCTGCCGGGCTGGTACACCGGCAACCAGATCAATCTCGGCCTCGACCTGCGCGGCGGCGTGCATCTTCTGCTCGACGTCGACGTCCGCTCGGTGCTGCGCCAGAACGCCGCCAACATGACCGGCACGGTGCGCGACAAGCTGCGCGAGAAGCAGATACTGGCACGCGACGTGGTGGCCGACGGCATTGGCGTCAACGTCACCTTGCGCGAGGAAGGCGACGTGGCGGTCGCCTTGCCGCTGCTGCGCACCATCGATCCGGGCCTGACGGTCGAGAAGACCGGCCCTTCGACCATCCGCTTGAGCTACTCCGACCAGGAGCAGATCCGCCGTCGCCAGCAGGTGCTGGAGCAGTCCATCGAGGTACTGCGCCGACGCATCGATGAATCGGGCACCAAGGAACCGACGATCCAGATCCAGGGCACCGACGGCATCCTGTTGCAGGTGCCCGGCCTCAGCGATCCGGCCGAGCTGAAAGGCCTCGTCGGTCGCACCGCGAAGCTCAGCTTCCGGCTGACCGACGTCGACTGGCGGCCCGGCAACGCTCCGGCCGCGAGCGCCGTGCTGTTGCCGATGAAGGAAGGATGGGAGCAGGCGCTGAAGCTGTTCGCGACGGAAAAGCGGCCCGACGAAAAGGAACTGAAGCCGACCGACGCCTGCCGCCGTTTTCCCGCGATCCAGTGTCTGGCGATCCGCCGTGCCGCCATCGTGGGTGGCGAGGATCTGAGTGGCGCCAATTCGACGTTCGACCAGCAGACCAACCAGCCCATCGTCGGCTTCCAGTTCAACAGCGCCGGCGGGCGGGCGTTCTGCCGCGCCTCGACCGCCAACGTGAACAAGCCGCTCGCCATCGTGCTCGACGACGTCGTCATCAGCGCCCCCAACATCAACAGCCCGATCTGCGGCGGCAGCGGCATCATCACCGGCGGCTTCAGCGTCCAGCAGACCCAGGAACTGTCCCTGCTGCTGCGTTCGGGCGCGCTGCCCGCGACGCTGACGGTGATCGAGGAGCGCACCGTGGGTGCCGACCTCGGCGCCGACGCGATCCGCGCGGGCCTGATCGCCTCGCTGGTCGGCACCGCGCTGGTCGTGATCTTCATGTTCGTCTGCTACGGCCCGGTGTTCGGCGGCTTCGCCAATCTCGCCATGCTGGTCAACATGGTGATGACCCTGGCCGGCATGTCGGTGCTGGGTGCCTCGCTGACGTTGCCCGGTATCGCCGGTCTCGTGCTCACCGTCGGGCTCGCCGTCGACTCCAACGTGCTGATCTACGAGCGCGTGCGGGAGGAGCAGGCGGCCGGCCGACAGCCGCTGTCGGCGCTGACCGCCGGCTACGACCGCGCCATGTCGGCGATCGTCGACGCCAACCTCACGACCCTGGT
This sequence comes from Caenispirillum bisanense, assembly GCA_945878895.1. Classification (GTDB taxonomy): domain Bacteria; phylum Pseudomonadota; class Alphaproteobacteria; order Reyranellales; family Reyranellaceae; genus CAMDVZ01. Next base: position 1,518 of record CAMDVZ010000380.1, read on the forward strand.
CGCCGGGCTGCTGCTGTTCGGGTTCGGCGCCGGCCCCATCCGCGGCTTCGCGGTGACCCTGTCGCTGGGCCTGATCACCTCGATGTTCAGCTCGACGATTTTCACGCGCATGGTGCTGGGCGTGTGGCTGCGCACCCGGCGGCCCAAGGAACTGGTGATCTGAGGCCGTCATGTACAAGCCGCTGCGCCTGGTTCCGGGCAAGACCAATTTCGACTTTCTCGGCAAGCGCCGGATCGCGCTGATCCTGTCGACCGCGATGAACCTCGCCGCCATCGTGCTGGTGTTCACGGTCGGGCTGAATTTCGGCATCGACTTCCTCGGCGGCATCGCCATCGAGGCGCGCCACAAGAGCGGCCCCGTCGATCTCGCCGCGGTGCGCCGGATCGGCGGCACGCTGGGCCTGGGCGAGGTGTCGCTGCAGGAATTCGGTGCCGCCGACACCGTGCTGATCCGCGTCCAGCGCCAGGAACCGGGCCCGGCCTGCACCGCCGCCGCGGCGGGCGTGATGACGAAGGCGATGGGCGCCGGCTGGAGCCTGAAGCAGGCGGCCGGCACCGGCGGCGATCTCGAAGTGACCGCGCCCTCTGGCTTCTCCGAGGACATCCGCGCGACGCTCGCGCGCGCACTCGGCGTCAACGAGGTCCAGCTCAGCCGGGCCCCGGGCGGCGCGCGCGTCGCCATGACCATCGAGCAGAAAGCGGAATGGTGCCAGCAGGTCGCCATCCGCGTCGTGCAGAACGCGCTGGGCCAGACCTACGAGTTCCGTCGCACCGAGTCGGTCGGCCCGCGCATCGGCGGCGAGCTGATGAAGGCGGGAATCATCGCCACGATCCTGACCATGCTCGGTATCGCGGCCTATGTCTGGTTCCGCTTCGAATGGCAGTTCGCGGTCGGCGCCCTGATCGCGCTCGTGCACGACGTGCTGACTACCATCGGCATGTTCGCGATCACCGGCCTCGAATTCAACCTGACGGCGCTGGCCGCCGTCATGACGATCGCCGGCTATTCGATCAACGACACGGTCGTGGTGTTCGACCGCGTGCGCGAGAATTTGCGCCGCTACAAGAAGATGGGCCTCGTGGAGCTGCTCAACGTCAGCACCAACGAGACGCTGTCGCGCACCATCATGACCTCCGGCACCGTGTTCCTCGCCATGCTGGCGCTGGCGCTGTTCGGCGGCCCGGTGCTGCACAGCTTCTCCTACGCGATGCTGTGGGGCGTGATCGTCGGCACCTACTCCTCGATCTGGATCGCCTGCGCGGGCCTCGTGTACCTGAACCTGCGGGTGGACCGCCTGCGCGATCCCGACGACATCGCCAAAGGCGAGGTGGTGCGGCCCTGACGGGCCGTCCGCCCACCCCGATCGCCCTCGACAACGTGATCCCCACCGACAAGACGCTGCCGGCGCCCGATCCGCGCCAGAAGCAGGCGATCGAGAGCTACGGTCCCGGACGCTTCCGGGTCAGCGGCGTCGAGCATCGCGGCGCCATCCAGATCGTACCCTCGGCCACCGCGCCGTGGCTGGTCGACGACGCCGTCGCCCTCGCGCCGGACAATCTCGCGCTGGTCATGGGCCAGGTGCCGGCCGTCGAGATTCTGGTCGTGGGGTGCGGCGCCCGCGCGGTGTTCGTGCCGCCCTCGGTGCGGGCGGCATTCAAGGCCCGCGGCATCGTGCTGGACGTCATGGAAACCGGTGCGGCCTGCCGGACCTGGGGCGTGTTGCTGGCCGAGGGCCGCCGCGCCGCCGCCGCCTTGATGCCGCTGTAGGTCGCCACGCCGGATAACGAAAACGGGGCCCTTTCGGGCCCCGTTCGCGTCTGGTCCAGGTGGCTGGAACGGTGGCTCAGAAGCCGCCATTCTGCTGCGCGACCATGCAGTAGAGCATGCCGATCGAGAACATGGTGTTGAAGCGCGAGGTCAGCATCGCCATGCGGGCGGCCTTCGGCTTCTGGTCGGCCGGGCAATCCACCAGGCCCAGCGCCTTCTGCTGGTTCGGCCAGATGATGAACCAGACGTTGAACGCCATGATCAGCGCCATCCACATGCCGATGCCGATGGCGTGGACGCCCTTTTTCAGCAGCAGCGCGTCGACGAGGTAGCCGCTCATCCAGGCCAGCAGCAGACCGGTAACGACCGTCGCCAGCGCGCCCCAGCGGAACCAGAACAGCACTTCCGGCGCGATGTGCTTGCCGATCGCCGGCTTCAGCGGGTCGGGAATCTTCGGCATCGTCGGAATCTGCACGAAGTTCAGGTACCATAGCAGACCGATCCACATGACGCCGCAGAGCACGTGCAGCCAGCGCATGACGAACGCCGACCACGCATGGTCGATCTTCATCGGCTGGCCGGTCAGCGCGCCCGTGACGACCACGATCGCCACCAGGATCACGAGGCCCGCCAGCAGCGTGCGCCCGAGCGACTGGAAAATAACGCCCATAGGACTCCCCTTTTGTTGTCAGTCCGCGACCGCCTGGGCATGTCGCGCCACCGGCCGATATTGTCGCACCTCGGACCCGTCCTGATCCAGCCCAATATGGCGGCGCGGCGGCAACGGCGCCCCGTCGCCTACCACCCTGCGAAAAGAACCACGAGTATCGGCACCGCCAGCAGCGCGTTCAGACGGGAAAACCGGCCCACCCTGTCGGCCGCCTCCGGCCTCTGGTCGGTGGCGACGTCGAAGACACCGATGGCCATCTGGATGTTGACGCCGATCACCAGCCACGCCACCGCCGCCATCGCGATGCTCAGAACCAGGATCACGGCGCCGAGAATGGCGACCGGATTGAGAGCGAGGGCGGCGCCGAAAAACCCGTCGGCGGCCATCCGGGCGAGCAACAGGACGACGGTCGCCACGACGACGAAGCGCAGCCACGCCAGCAACCGCAGCGATTCGCGCCGCTGCCGGTCGGTCAGTTTCGCGGTCGAGGGCACCGAGACCAGGCCCATGTGGCAGGACATGCCGAACCACGCCGACAGGCCAAGCAGATGCAGCGAGGCCAGCGCGATGGCGCTCCAGCCCTGGGGCAGCGGGGCGAGGCCGGCGATCGTGGCCAGCGTCCACCAGATCGCCAGCGACGCCAGCAGCCCCGCGAACAACGCCCGGCCCAGACC
>CAMDVZ010000381.1 GCA_945878895.1 Caenispirillum bisanense
TGTGGGATGACTGGGGGGTATGAAAACCTGGACGGCCGCGCACCAGACCGCTGGCACGACGGCACTTGTCGGCCGTTTCCCGTCCGGACCTCGTTTCCCATCCAGCCCGCGTCCGGCGATCCGTCAGGCCGGCGCGATCAGCGCCCTGCCGGCCAGCAGGCCGTCGATCTCGCCCTGCCCGTAGCCCATCTCCTTCAGCACCTCGACCCCGTCGGCGCCGATGCGCGGGGCGTGGCGGCGGAAGCTGGTCGGGGTTTTGGAGAAATCGAGCGGGCTGGCGAAGGTCGTCACCTTGCCCTCGGTGGGATGGTCGCGCTCGGTGAAGAAGCCGACCTCCTTGAGGTGCGGATCCTCGAGCAGGTCCTCCAGCGAGTTGACCGGCATGCAGGGGATATCGGCCTCGTCGAACACCGCCAGCCACTCGGCCGTGGTGCGGTGGACGAGCAGGCTGCCCAGCACCTGGTAGAGTTCGCTGAAATGCTGGGCGCGCGTGGGTCCGTCCACGAAGCGCGGGTCGGCCGACAGTTCGGCCCGGCCACACAGCTCGAAGAAGCGCGCCCAGTGCCTGTCCGTGTAGGGCAGCGCGCAGACATAGCCGTCCTTCGTGGGGAACGGATGCCGGTTCTTGTTGATGATGCGATCGTAGCCCATGTCGCCGGTCGGCGGATCGAAGGTGCGGCCGAACAGGTGGTCGGTCAGCCAGAAGGCCGTCAGCGTCTCGAACATCGGCACTTCGATCAGCTGGCCCTCGCCGGTCTTCTGGCGGTGGAACAATGCCGCCAGCACCGCCATGCCGAGATGCAGGCCGGTGGTCTTGTCCGCGACGAGACTCGGCAGGAACTGCGGCGCCCCGCCCTCGACCCGCTGGCGCAGGGATGCCGCGCCACTGGCCCCCTGCACGAGATCGTCGAACGCGGGCTTGTGGCCGTAGGGACCCTTGCGGCCGTAGCCGAGCGAATAGGCATAGACGATGTCGGGCCGGATCGTGCGGACGTCCTCGTAACCCAGCCCCAGCCGCTCGATCGCCTGGGGCCGGCTGTTGTGGATGAAGACGTCGGCGGTCTCGATCATCTTGCGAACGACCGCGACGGCCTCCGGCTTCTTCAGGTCGAGACAGACCGAGCGTTTGTTGCGTCCGGCCGCGATATAGATCGGCCCCATCTTGGGCGACGGGCTCTTGCCCGACACCCGCAGAAGATCCCCCTCGGGCGGCTCGATCTTGATCACGTCCGCGCCCATGTCCGCCAGATGCATGGTCGCGAAGGGTCCGAGTAGCACGGCGGTCAGATCGACGATCTTCACGCCCTGGAGTGGTCCGGCCATTCGACGTTTCCCCGAATTGTCTTGTCGTCGCGTCAGTAGGATTTCGGCAGACCGAGTACCCGCTCGGCGATGTAGCAGAGCACGAGCTGCTCGCTGATCGGCGCGATGCGCGCGATCATCACCTCGCGCAGGAAGCGCTCGACGTGGAAGTCCTTGGCGTAGCCGTAGCCGCCATGCGTGAGCACCGCCCGCTCGCAGGATTCCCAGGCCGCGCGGCCCGCCAGCAGCTTGGCGGCGTTCGCCTCGGCGCCGCACTCCTTGCCGGTGTCGTAGAGCCAGGCCGCCTTGAAGGTCAGCAGGTTGACTGCCTCAAGCTGGGCCCAGCTCTCCGCCAGCGGATGCTGGATCGACTGGTTCTTGCCGATCGGGCGGCCGAACACGACGCGCTCCTTGGCGTATTGCGTCGCCCGCGCCAGCGCCGCCTGGCCAATACCGACCGCCTCGGCCGCGATCAGCACGCGCTCCGGGTTGAGGCCGTGCAGCAGATAGTGGAAGCCCTTGCCCTCTTCGCCGATACGGTCCTCGACCGGCACCCGCAGGCCGTCGATGAACACCTGGTTGGTGTCGATCGCCTTGCGGCCCATCTTGTCGATCTCGCGGACCTCGATCTTCTCGCGGTCGAAGTCGGTGTAGAATAGCGTCAGCCCGTCGGTCGCCTTCTTGCACTTGTCGCGGGGAGTCGTGCGGGCGATCAGCAGCATCTTGTCGGCGATCTGCGCCGTCGTGGTCCACACCTTCTTGCCCGACACGACATAGGCGTTGCCGTCCAGTTCCGCCTTTGTTTCCAACGCGGTAGTGTTCAATCCCGCGTTCGGTTCGGTAACCGCGAAACAGCCTTTCACGTTGCCCTTTATGATGTCGGGAAGGATGCGCCGCTTCTGCTCCTCGTTGCCGAACACCACGATCGGGTTGGGGCCGAAGATGTTCAGATGGATCGCCGAGGCGCCCTGCAACGCCGCCCCCGACGCCGCGACCGTCTGCATCAGGATCGCGGCCTCGGTGATTCCGAGACCGGAGCCGCCGTACGCCTCCGGCATGGCGATGCCGAGCCAGCCGGCGTCCGCCATCGTCTTGTAGAAGTCGTGCGGGAAACCGCCGTTCTTGTCTTTCTCGAGCCAGTACCGGTCGTCGTACTGCGCACACGTCCTGGCGACGCTTTCCCTGATCGCCAGCTGGTCGTCGGTAAACGCGAACTCCATCTCGAAATCCCCTCAGCGCTGCGCCCAAAGAAACGACATCATCGCCTTGTTGAACGGCTCGGGCCGCTCGACGTTGGGCAGATGCCGCGAATCGGGAATGCCGACATAGCGGGCGCCCGGAATGCGCGCGGCGATGAACTGGTTGCGCTCGGGCGGCGTGCCCGCGTCGTCGTCGCCGCAGATCACCAGCGTCGGTATCTGGATCGTCGACAAACGGTCCTCGTAATTGAAATTCTGGATGGCCGAGGCGCAGCCGATGAAGCCCTGCGCCGTCGTGCCCACGATGATGTCGCGGATCTGGTTGTAGCGGCCGGGATTGACGGTCTTGAACGCCGGCGTGAACCAGCGGTCCATCGAGCCGTCCGCCACCGTCGAAAGCCCGTTGGCGGCCCGGACCGCGGCCTTGCGCTCGTCCCACGACGCCGTCGATCCCGCCGGCGTGCTGGGCTGGGTGTCGCACAGGATCATCGAGAGCAGCCTGGAACCATGCTCGAGTGCGAAACCCTGACCGATCATGCCGCCGATGGAGAGGCCCATGTAGTGAGTCTTCGCGATGCCCAACACGTCCAGCGATTGCGCGACGTCGCCGGCCAGCGCCGACATCGTGTAGTCGCCGGCCACGGGGTCGCTGCCGCCGTGCCCGCGCATGTCCAGCCTCAACACGCGGAAGCCAGCAGCCAGCAGCACCGGCACCTGCTCCGCCCACATGCCGCCGTCCGACGACAGCGAATGGGTGATGGTGATGGTCGGCGCGCCCGCGTCGCCCACCAGGTCGCAATAGATGCGGCGCTTGTCGATATTCAGAATCATGGTCGTGTCTCCCGTGTCGTTCGATTGTCTATCCGTGACGCCTGCCCATCACATCGCGCTGAGGCCGCCGTCGATCACGACTTCCGAGCCGGTCATGAAGCTCGATTCGTCGGAGGCAAGAAACACCAGCGCCCAGCCCACTTCTTCCGGTCGGCCGAGACGACCGATCGGGACCTGGCGTCCGAGCTTCTGCTGCATGACCGCATCGCCCATGCGCACGCGGTGGCGGTCGAGGATCGGCGTGTCGATGAAGGTCGGATGCACGGAGTTGCTGCGGATGTTGTAGCCGGACTTGGCGCAATGCAGGGCGACCGACTTGCTGAGCAAACGCACGCCCGCCTTGGCCGAATTGTAGGCCGCCATGTTGGCGCCCGCGATGATACCGGAGATCGAGGAAATGTTGATGATCGAGCCGCCGAGCGTCGCGGTGTGCTTCTTGATCTCCTTGACGCCGTGTTTGCAGCCAAGGAACACCCCGTCGAGGTCGATGGCGTGCACCTTGCGCCATTCCTCCAGCTCGATGTCCTCGACCGTCTTGGTCAACCCGATGCCGGCGGAATTCAGCAGCACGTGCAGAGCGCCGAACTTCGCCACGGACTCCGCGATCACGGCCTTCCAGTTGTCCTCGCTGGTGACGTCCAGACGCGTGAAATGCGCTGCCGCGCCGATTTTCGCGGCAACCGCGCGGCCCTTCTCCTCCTGGATGTCGGCGATCACCACCTTCGCGCCCTCGCGCGCCATCAGGACCGCGCCGCACTCGCCCAGTCCCGACGCGCCGCCGGTGATCAGCGCCACCTTGCCTTCTAGCCGTCCCGCCATCGTCCGTTTCCTTCCGTGTCCCGGCCTTCGCATCATTGTCGCGGCGGCACGCACCGCCGCTGCATTTCCTCGACCAGCCACTTCTGGCGCTCGGGCGAGGTGTCCAGGTTCCTTCTGTCGTCGCGGCTCATCGCGCGCACGACGTCCACGCCGCAGCGGCACCAGGCGTCGGCGGCGCCGTCGAGCACCGCGCCGCTGGCGCCGGCGCTGGCCAGCGACTGCCGCGCCGATTTGCGGCAGCTATTCTCGAACGCCGCCACGAGCTGCCTGTCGGACTGCGTGTCGAACCCCGAGACGAAAGCCGGACCCAGCATGACCGCGCCGCCGACGACGAGCGCGGCGGACGCGACGGCGATCCAGCGCCACATCCCTGTCTCCGTTGCGTTGCCGACGGATTAGACAACACGGCAAGCGACAACGCCAGCCACGTCGCGGCCGTCATCGCCCGCCGCCA
>CAMDVZ010000382.1 GCA_945878895.1 Caenispirillum bisanense
GCGGTCGCGCACCCAGGGCCACAGGCGCGCGTCGTCCATCGCCAGCGGTTCGGCCACCACGTCCGCGAACCGCACGTCGCACACCTCGCGCGTGACGTCGCGCCAGGGCAGCCGCCCGATCGTCACCCCGGCGGCGCGCGCGTCCACGAGATAGAAACGACGCAGACCCGCCGTCTCGTCGAACGCCGCCACGACCAGCCAGTCCGCCGACGCGGCATCGATCACGAAGGACCGCGTGCCGGTCAGTTTCACGGAGCCAGAGACCTCGCGCGCGACCACCGCCCGCCCGGGGCCATCGACGTCGCCGTTCGGTTCGGCGACCGCCAGCGCGAGCTTCGCGTCACCACCGGCCACCGCCGACAGCACGCGCGACTTCTGCGCCGAGGTGCCTCCCTTCAGGATCGCCCAGCTGCCCAACAGCGTGCCGAGATAGGGGCTCGGCGCCAGCGACCGCCCCATCTCGGCCAGCACCATCGCGAGATCGATGCAGGACAGGCCAAGCCCGCCATACTCCTCGGGAATCACGATCCCCTGCCATCCCATCGCGGCGATCTTCGACCAGTTGCGGTCGTAGCCGGCGTCCACGACGGTGGCGCCCGGTTTCAGCAACGGCGCGAGCGAGATTTCCTTGTCGAGGAACGTGCGGGCGCTGGTCTGGAGCGCGATGTTGTCTTCGCCGAGGGCAAAGTTCACGGTCGCCTCCTATTCCGCGGCGCGGCGCAATTGGCCGGCGAGCGCCGAGAACGGCGTGCGCGCGGTCGGATCGGGCTCGCGCGGCAGCCCCAGCATCCGCTCGGCCACGACGTTCTTCAGGATCTCCTGCGTTCCCACGCCCAGCGTTACCGCCGGGTTGAACCAGAAGGCATAGTCCCAGTCGCCGAACGGACCGCCGTCGCCGCGACCGTTGTCGAACGCCTGTTCGCCGACCAGCAGGCCACGCGGACCCTGGGAACGCTTGGCGAGATCGACCACGCGCTGGCCGTGCGGCGCGGCCAGCATCTTGCGGATCGCCCCCTGCGGTCCCGGCGGCTTGGCGTTCATCCGGTCGCTCAGCGCGCGGTAGGCCAGCAGCCGCAATATCTCGCCCTCGACGTAGAGCTTCGCGGCCTCGTCGCGCTGCGCGGCGTCCTCGAGCCCGCCGGTTGCGATCAGCCCCTCGACCAGTTCGCGCGCCGAGGGACCCGAACCCCAGATGGCGCCGGGCTTGGACAAGGCGACGCGTTCGGTCTGGAGTTGCGTCATCGCGAGCGCCCAGCCCTCGCCTTCCTTGCCCAGCAGGCGGTCGACCGGGACGCGGACGTCGTCGAAGAAGACCTCGTTGTACTCGTTCTCGCTGCCCGACATGTCGATGATCGGCCGCACCGTGATGCCGGGCGTGTCCATGTCGATCAGGAATTCCGACAAGCCCTGGTGCTTCGGCGCGTCCGGATCGGTACGGGCCACCAGCACGCCGACCTTCGCGACATGGGCCAGCGAGGTCCAGATTTTGTGGCCCTTGACGACGTAGTGGTCGCCGTCGCGCCGCGCGGTGGTGCGCAGGGCGCCGAGATCGGAGCCACCGGAAGGCTCGCTGAACAGCATGCACCAGGTCGCCTCGCCCGACAGGGCCGCGGGCAGGAACCGTTCGCGCTGCGCCTCGGTGCCGTGCGTCAGCAGCGACTGGGCGCAATTGTTGATGGCGACGGGATTGCGCGGCGGCACGACGCCAGCTCGCTTCATCTCCTCGTCGACCAGCATCTGGAGTTCGGCGTCGGCGCCCAAACCCCACGGGGCAGGCCAGTGCGGCACCACGTAGCCGGCCTCGGCCAGCTGCGGCGCGGTCGGCGCCGGATTGGCGGCGAACCAGGCCCGGATGGCCTGCCTCCGGGGATGGTCTTCTCCGGGAAACTCGAAATCCATCTGCCCGCTCCCGCGCTGAATGCCGCGACAATCGAGTAACGGGGCCGGCATGCGGAGTCAATAAAATCCCTAACACTCGTTAGAATTCCGAGATTTCCACCGGACCCCGGAGCGCCGTTTCGATAGAGTACCGGCCGGCCACCCCCGCAGAGGCGCGGCGGCCGAGGTCGATATCCAACCGGCGGGACGGTACGCGATGGTCAAGGTCATATTCATCGACAAGAACGGCGCGGAGCAGGAAGTCGACATCGCCGGCGGCAAATCCCTCATGGAGGGCGCCGTCCGCGCCAACGTGCGCGGCCTCGACGCCGACTGCGGCGGCGCCTGCTCCTGCGCGACCTGCATGGTGTTCGTTCCCGAGAAGTGGCGGGAACGCCTGTCGCCCAGAAGCTCCGACGAGGACGCGATGCTGCAGTTCAGTCCGCACGTCGATGCGACGTCCAGGCTGTCCTGCCAGATCGTCGTCGACGACACGCTGGAAGGTCTGCGCGTGCAGGTGCCCGCCAGCCAGCACTAGGCGGCGTCGGCCGAGCGGTCGTCACCCGAAACCCGAGGCTCGCCACATGACGAACGGAATCGGCGCCCATTTGCGACGGCTCGAGGATCCGCGGCTACTGACCGGCAAGGGGACCTATAGCGACGACTTCGCGTTACCGTACCAGGCCCACGCCGTCGTGGTCCGCTCGCCACACGCGCACGCGCGGATCGCGGGCATCGACACGCGCGCCGCCCTTGCGCTGCCCGGCGTGCTCGCCGTGCTGACGGGCCAGGAGGTTCTCGACGACGGGCTGGCGCCGATCCCGCACATTCCCGCTGCGATGAGCCCGCCCGACATCAAATTGCCAAACAGCGACGGCTCGCCGCACCGCGTGATGCGGCAACCGATCCTGGCGACCGACGCGGCACGCCACGTCGGCGAGGCAGTCGCCTTCGTCGTCGCGGAAACGCTTCCGCTCGCGCGCGACGCCGCCGAACTGGTACGGGTCGACTACCGGCCGGTGGCGTCGGCGTCGGACACGCGGGCCGCGGCGATGCCGGACGCGCCGCTCGTCTGGGACGACGCGGACTCCAACGTCGTGGTCGACTCGGTCGTCGGCGCACGCGCGGCGGTCGCGACCGCCTTCGCGAGGGCCGCGCACGTCGTGCGCCTGGAGACCGACATCCAGCGCGTGACCGGCGTGCCGATGGAGCCGCGCGCGGCGCTTGCCGTCCACGACCGCGCCACCGGTCGCTACACGCTCTTCGCCGGCGGCGGCGGCGTGGTGCGTCCGAAACGCGAGCTGGCGATGATTCTCGGCATCGATCCGGCGCTGGTGCGGGTGATCGCGCACGAGACCGGCGGCAATTTCGGCACCCGCAATTTTTTCTATCCCGAGTTCGCGCTCGCGGCCTGGGCTGCCTACCGGACCGGCCGGCCGGTCAAATGGACCAGCGACCGCCAGGAGGCGTTCCTCAGCGACTACCAAGGGCGCGACTGCCGAATCGAGTCGGAACTCGCGCTGGCGCCGGACGGCACCTTCCTCGCCCTGCGCGCCACCAATCTCTCCAACGTCGGTGCCTACACCGCCTCGTTCATCCCGCTGACCAAGGGCACGCAGCTGATGACGAGCCTGTACCGCCTGCCGGCGATGGCGCGGGCGCGCGCGGTCCTCAGCAACACCCCGCCGACGGCGCCTTACCGCAGCGCCGGCCGGCCCGAGGTGATGTTCGTCATGGAGCGACTGATCGACCTCGCGGCGCGACGGCACGGCTTCGACCGGGTGGCGTTGCGGCGGCGAAACGTCGTGCCGGCGGACGCGATGCCCTTCACCAATCCGTTCGGCGTGATCTACGACAGCGGCGACTATCGGGCCGCGCTGGAACGAATCCTCGCGCTGTCGGACTGGGATGGCTTCGGGGCGCGCAAGGCGGAGTCGCTGACGCGCGGCCTGCGGCGGGGCATCGGGCTTGGCGGCTACGTCGAGTCGCAAAGCGGCGCGCCGCAGGAACGGGCGGAGGTCACGGTGCTGCCGGAGGGCATCGTGGAGGTCGTGATCGGCACGCTGTCGGCCGGCCAGGGACACGCCACGAGTTTCGCCCAGCTGGCCGCGGAATGGCTGGGCATCGATGCCGCGAAAGTCCGCGTCGTGGCCGGCGACACCGACCGGGTCGAGGCTGGCGGCGGCTCGCATTCGGGCCGCTCGCTGCGGCTGGCGGCGACCACGATCCACCAGGCCGCCGGAATCATCGTCGCCAGGGGCCTGCGGATCGCGGGCCACCTGCTGGAGGCCGACGTCGCCGATCTCGCCTTCGCCGATGGCCGTTTCACGGTGAAGGGAACAGACCGCGGCGTCGACCTGTTCGGGATCGCGCGCGCGGCGAGCGCGCGGGTGGACCTGCCCGACGATCTGAAGGGGCCGCTGGCGGGCATCGGCGACGCCAACAGCCGGGTCGGATCGTATCCCTATGGTTGGCATGTCTGCGAAGTCGAGGTCGATCCGGAAACCGGCGTCGCGACGGTGGCGCGCTACACCGCGCTCGACGATGTCGGGCGCGCCGTCAACCCGCCGATCCTGCATGGCCAGACCCAGGGTGGCATCGCGCAAGGGGTTGGTCAGGCGTTGATGGAGCGGTGTTTCTACGATCCGGACGATGGCCAGCTGCTGTCGGCGTCCTTCATGGACTACGCCATGCCGCGGGCGGGCGACCTGCCGTCTTTC
>CAMDVZ010000383.1 GCA_945878895.1 Caenispirillum bisanense
CCGGTCCGGTCACCGGTTCGGATCGGTTCGGCTCGGGCCGATGGCGTCGACATCGCCACCCGACGCGCCAGTCCTCGACCGGAAAGCCCGCAACCGGCCCGGTCCGCGATCAGGTCGCGGCGGGCGCCGGTGTTGGCGCGGGCGCGCGACGATTGGCCTTGGCGACGCGGCGCGGCGGCTTGGCCTTGGGCGCCACGGCCGGGCCGGTCGCGACGGTTGGCCGGGGCGCGGTGGTGCGGGCGGTGGCGGGCCGGCGCGGCGGTTTGGCCGGGGTCGCGGCCGGACGCGGCGCGCCGAGATCGACGTTGGGCACCGCCGGCGCGGTCTGGCCCGGCGTCAGGCCGCCATCGGTCGGCGCGGCAAGCGAAACACCGGGAGCGGCCAGCAACGCGACGGCGAGGCCAAGGGCTGCGACTATCTTCATGTGTAATCTCCAGAGGGTCGGAGACCGTGTTGTAATCACGGTATCTTGTCGGATCGGAAAAATGCCGTCCGCTGCCCGGATTATCGCCGATCCGGGGTTTATCCACAATGGGTGAAAGCATCGATCCGGCGGATGGCCCGTGCGGCGTTTCGGCGTCCAGGCGGCGAAGCCATCCCCGTGTCGTCCGGGGCTTGCCCTCTCGACCTCGAATAGCCTGCAGGCTATATCAAGCGCCCTCGACATTGACTTTCGCGACACCTCCGGATCGACGCCTCGCGGACCATCCGGAAGGCCTCGCGGTGGCCGCGAAAGGACCAATGACATGGGCCGGAACCTGAACCGGATCATCGCCGGCCTGCCGTCGGAGCGCCGCGCCGGCATCGATGCGCGCCATCGCGAACTGCGCCGGGAAGTCGAGAGCCTGGGCGCGCTGCGGCGGATCGCGGGTCGGGCGCAGGCAGACATCGCGACGGCGCTGGACATCAGACAGCCCTCGGTCTCGAAGATCGAGCGCCAGGCCGACATATACCTCTCGACCCTGCGCGGTTACGTGAGCGCCCTGGGTGGCACGCTGGAGCTGCGCGTCACCCTGCCCGACCAGCCGCCCCTGATCATCCAGAGGCTTGGCGACATCGCGGGCATCGCCGCCGGGGCAAGGCAACCACCGACGCGCCGACCGGTCGCGCGTGGCGGTTCGGCCGCGAAGCTGGCTATCGCGCCGAAGGCCCGCGGCCGCCGCCCGGTGGAGACGCCTTGAGGCGTAGTCGGCGCGCGGGCTGGACAACGATGCCGCGCGACGGGATTTACCCGGATGAAATGGCGCCGGTACCGGGTCGACGCGAGGCGGGAATTCTACCCGGATAAAATCCGGCATCGCCCGGCCGCGCGACCCGGACGAGCGCATTCCATGGGCGGCATTGGCTCGCCGTCGTCCTGCATCGTCGGTTCCGAACCTGGACCGTCGCCCGCGTTCGCGCCGCGAGCGCGACCGTGTTCGGACGGACAAGAACAGACCGGCAGTCCCGGGATACGGCCAGACCAGCGCGTTCTCGCGAAACCAGTATCCGAGCCCGACATCCCCAGTCCGACCCCCGGGGCGTTTCATCGTTGAGTTGGCGCCTCGCCAGCGTCCGGGCGATGGCCCGAAGCTCGCGCCGAACGGAGTCCGGACAGGACGCGTTCCACGATCAGACTCCAGACAAGCCGCTCCAGTCACGATGGCGGTGCGAACCCGCCGTTGACGATTCCTGTTTATGTAGCTACAGATAATCCATGTTCACGTGGGATCCCGTGAAGGCGAGAAGTAACGCCATCAAGCATGGCGTGTCGTTCGAGGCCGTGTGGGATTTCGCGTGGGAGCGGGCCGTCGTGGTCGACCGTACCCGGCAAGGCGATGGCGAGCCGCGCCGGGCGGCGATCAGACGAATTCACGGCGCGCTTCACACGATCGTCTTCACCGAGCGGCCCGAAGGCGTGCGCATCATCGGCGTGCGATGCGCGAACCGGGCCGAGGAGAGAGCCCATGCGCGCATCGTCGACGAAACGTAGTGCCGTGCCGCGCGGTCGCGTCGAGGCCGACGACGCGCCCTTGACGGCCGCGGAGTTGCGCACCGCGCGCCCGGCCAACATCGCCATTCCCGGCATTCTCGCCGATCTCGCGCGGGCGCGTGGTCGGCCCAGGGGCCAGACCAAGACGCAGGTCACGCTGCGTCTCGACACCGACGTCCTGGCGCGCCTGCGCGCCTCGGGGCCGGGCTGGCAAGGCCGGGTCAACGCCGTGCTGAAGAGCGCCATGGGCCTCGGCGGCTGAGGTCCGCCGCGCCGCGCGAGGCCATCGACGTGGCGCGCCCCGGACCGGCAATCGACCGGGCGCTTCGTCGGACTACCGGTCGCGGGCTGGAACGGGCGAGCACCAACGCGCGATGCGGCCAGCCCGTGGAATACCGGGATGGTATAGTTTGACTAATTCGTCGATGGAACTTTCAGGCGGGATCGGAGATCCAGGCGATGCGTGCGGTCGATGCACGACGAAAAGGCGGGGGTGAAAGGGTGCCGATGCCGGGTCGACGCGACGCGACGCGGTAATTCTACCCGGATAAAATCCGGTGTCGCGCGGCCGCGCGACCCGGACGAGCAAGGTCCACGGGGCATTGGCGCGCCGTCGTCCGGTATCCCCGGCCCCGGCTTCGGCGGTCGTTCGCGTCGGCGCCAGCACCGTCAGGCGCGCCGCGCGAGGGCGATCCCTTCCAGATAGAGCTCGCGCAACTCGGGGCGGCGGAACAGGCTGACGCGCTTGTCGGCGCCGATGGTGCTGACGCGGTCGTAGTGTTCGAGCGTGCCCGACGCCGATGTCGCGTCGCGCAGATGACCGTGGCACGCCGCGACCAGCGCCAGGTTGAACGACACCGAGGGCTGAAGCGGAATGGCCTCCTTGAGAAGGCGCACGGCTTCGTCGAAACGGCGCTGCCCGAAGCGCGCGAGCGCCATGCCGCTCAGCTGATACCCGCGGTCGGCCGAGCTGGGATTCAAGCGCATCGAGGTTTGCATGTGCTCCACCGCGATGTCGGCATCGCCTTCGGCCGCGCGAAGCCAAGCGCTCATCATCCAGGCGATACACGATCCGGGGTTCAGCTCCAGCGCCCAGTCGAGCAGTATCCGCGCCAGCGGGTAATCCGCGTCGAGCACCATGTACGTGGTCGCGTTCCACGCCAGCGATTCGGCGTCTTCGGGTGCCAGGCGCACCGCACGGCCGGCGTAGTCCAGAGCGAACTTGCGATGGGGCGCGAGATCGGCGGACCAGTTCGATACGACGATCTGGCCATGCGCGTAACCCGCCACGCTCAAGGCGCGGGCATAGTTCGGATCGAGCGCAAGCGCGCGGTCGATCAGGCGAACCGCCTCGAACATGGCGTCCTTCTCGTAGGCATCGACCTAGGCCAGAGCCTTGAGATAGAAGTCGTAGGCGTCCGTGCTCGATGTTGGCCGACGCACGGCGCGGCGGATCTCCAGCTCCTGCACCGTCGGTTCGATAATGCCCGCGACGCTTGTCGCTACCCTGTCCTGCAGCGCGAAGACGTCGTCCAGCGTGTCGTCGTAGTGCTGCGCCCACAACTGCGACCCATCGACGGCGTCCGTCAATTTCGCCGCGATGCGCACGCGGTTGCCGGCCCTGCGCACGCTGCCTTCGAGAATGTAGCGCACGCCGAGGTCCCGCCCGATCGACCGCGGGCCGACCGACTTGCCCTTGTATTGCTGCGTCGAGGCGCTGGCGATGACGAAGAGGGAGCGGATGCGCGAGAGCGCGGCGGTGATTTCCTCCATCATGCCGTCGGCGAAGTAGGCCTGTTCGGGGTCGCCGCCGAGATTCTGGAAGGGAAGCACGGCGAGCGATGGCCCGGATTGCGGCGCCGCCGGGCGCGAAACGAAAGTCGCGTCGGTCTCGGCACCCGCCAGCGCGAAAACCTCGATGGTCCCGGACATCTTGTCCAGCTGGAGAATGCCACGCGGCACCAGCCGCTCGACGATGGGATCGCGGATGGTCTGCCGCACCGCCGCCGAGACCAGCGCGCCGCCCGGTTCGCTCCCGGCCATGAGCCGCACGGCGACGTTGACGCCGTGGCCGAGCAGATCGCCGTTTGGCTGCACCGCCACGTCGCCCAGGTGGACGCCGATGCGCACTTTCGGCTCGCACGCCTCGGCCAGTCGAAACGCTGCCTGAACCGCCGCCAGGCACGAGCCGAACTCGAGCATGAAGCCGTCGCCGGCCGTGTTGAAGATGCGCCCGCCATGGCCGGCGGCGACGTCCTGGATGAGCGTGCGCAGCGCCGCGATCTCGGCGATCGTCTTCCGCTCGTCGGCCTCCGCGCGCACGGAGTATCCGGCCACGTCCAGCGCCACGATCGTGGCAAGTTTGCGG
The DNA here is from genome assembly GCA_945878895.1 of Caenispirillum bisanense. Classification (GTDB taxonomy): domain Bacteria; phylum Pseudomonadota; class Alphaproteobacteria; order Reyranellales; family Reyranellaceae; genus CAMDVZ01. The sequence goes on from CAMDVZ010000383.1 coordinate 4,341, forward strand.
ACGTGATTGTCGCTGGCCATTGCCTCGCCCGAGCATCGATCTTCGCGCATGCTATGCGAGCGTGTCTCGCAACGCCATCGAACTTACGAAAACCCGTCGGCGCGGCCTAGCAGCCTGTCGGACTTAAAGCATCGTGGGGGATGGTCGGGGATTCCCACGGGAATCGCGTCCGTATAGAATCGTGGGACGGCTTTGCGAAGGAGCGCCCCGCGATGAGCAACTTCCGCCCGACGGACCGCGAGACCAGCTATCT
>CAMDVZ010000384.1 GCA_945878895.1 Caenispirillum bisanense
CACGACCGGCCACCGACGACGCCCGGGAGCCGCCAAAACGCTGTCCCGAGACATCGCCGGGACGCCCCCGACACGACCGCGCGGTCCGCCGAGGCCCGCCCGGGGCGAACTTTCTCGCCCGTTCACCTCAGTCCGACAGGCTGCTAGGAGATCGAGCATGGACAATTTCGCAGCCTACGCCAGCGACATCGCCTTCACGCCGACCGTCAAGGCGGCCCAGGCACGCAAGGGATCGCGACCCAACTACGCGCGCATGGAGGAAAACGGTTCGTGGAAGACGACGATCACCGCCGAACTCGAGAGCTTCGTCGCGGCGCAGACAAGCGTGTTCTTCGCCACCGCCAACCTGGATGGCCAGCCATACATCCAGCATCGCGGCGGACCGCCGGGCTTTCTGCGCGTGCTCGACCCGAAGACCATCGGCTTCGTCGACTACGCCGGCAACCGCCAGTACATCACGCAGGGCAATCTCGCCGACAACCGGCGAGCCTATCTGTTCCTGATCAACTACGCCAACCGGCGCCGGATCAAGATCTGGGGGACTGCCAGCGTGGTCGAGGGCGACGAAGCGCTGGTGGCGACACTCTTCCCGGAAGGCTACAAGGCGCGCGCCGAGCAGGTGATCCTGTTCACGGTCTCGGCGTGGGACGCCAACTGTCCGCAGCACATCCCCCAGCGTTTTGAGGCCGCCGATGTTGCGAGCGCCATCGCCGAGCGCGACGCGCGCATCGCGACTCTCGAAGCCGAGGTCGAGACGCTACGACGGGCAGCCGCGAACTGACGCTGCCGGTCAACCGTCCTCGCCGCCCTTGGCGCCGTAGAACACCACCCAGACTGCGAAATCGTCGCTGGTGTCCTCGAAGCGATGGACCGCGTGGGCGGGCGCGAACAGTGCGTCTCCCGGACCGATCGCGTGGCGCGTGCCGCCGCAGACGAAAGCGCCCGTGCCCGACGCCACGAAGTACAGCTCGTCCTGGTCGTGCGGGGTCTGTGGATCGGGCCGGGGCGGCTTGTAGTAGCGCAGGTCCATCGAGCCGTGAGCGAAAACGCCGCCCGAGAGGCGCGGCCCGCCCGGCGGCGGCAGCTTCGCCGCCGCGGCGACGATGGTGAAACGGGCGCCGTCGGGCGCGGAGCTGGTTGCCATCCGGGTCTCCTTCGATCGATGCAGGCCGGCTGCGGCGGCCCTCGCCGCGACACTTCACTGCCGGAAAGCGTCGCGACCGGGTCGACGATGCCTGCCGGCGGCCACGAATGCGAGCGCCGCGAGGCTGTCGCGACTGGCGGGTCAGCCGCACAGCCAGATGTTCACCGCGAAGCGCCCATCGGCGAACGTGCCGCCGGGACAGACGATCGTCTCCACCTCGTGGCGTGCCGAGGACGGGAAGACGAGCAGGCTGTCGTGGGTCGGCTCGATGTCGATCGACTGCTCGCCGCCGAGATCGAACAGCCGCAGTCGGCCACCGGCAAAGCAGCGCGGCTGGCGATGCAGATAGTAGACCATCGACAGCCGCCGGCGGCCGGCCGGCACGTACTCGTCGCCTGCGTAGGTGTCGACGTGGGGCCGGTAGAAGGCGCCATCGCCATGCGCGACCATCTCGATCTGGGGGTCGCCGGCCGGCGCGGGCGCCATGTCGAACGCGGTCTCGAGACCGGCCTGCATGGCCAGTGCCTCGCGGCGCAACGAATCGGCGAAGGGGCCGAGGTCCTTCAGGACACGCGACTGGCGGACCACCGCGTCGAGGCGGCCCGAACCGCGGTGGTTGAGCCTGGTCGGCACGAACAATGCCGCGGCGGCCACGCCGTACGCCAACAGGTCGGCCGCCCGCGCCTCGCCCAGCCAGCTGGAGAAAACGCGATGGGGCGGAAACCGCCCGGCGAGGAAAGACGGCTCCGACATGCCGGCACAGTCGGCGCCTTCGCCGGGCCGGGCAAGCACCGACGGCGCGCGCCGGACGGGCCGGGCGCTACAGCGGTTCGCCCCGCACCAGCTTCGGCAGGTCGCCGACCACGCCCATGGCGTGGCGCATGAAGAAGCGGCGCAACGGCGCCACCTCGTTGACGGCGGCGAGGCCGAGATCGCGCAGGGCGCGGAGCGGCGGGATGTCGTTGGAGAACAGCCGGTTGAGCGCATCGGTGGCGGCCAGCAAGGCCAGATTGTCGACCCGGCGCCAGCTCTCGTATCGCGCCAGCGTGTTGGCGCCGCCGATGTCGAGGCCCAGCCGTTTGGCGTCGACCACCACTTCGGCCAGTGCCGCGATGTCGCGCAGACCGAGGTTCCACCCTTGCCCGGCGATCGGATGGATGGCGTGCGCGGCATCGCCGACCAGCGCCAGGCGGCGGTCGACATAGCGCTCGGCCTGCGACAGCGACAGGGGATAGTGGAAGCGCGGTCCGACCGGCGCGACAACACCGAGATGGTCGCCGAAACGCGCGGCGAACTCGCGGGCGAAGGATCCGTCGTCGAGCGCCAGCACCGCGGTGGCGAGATCGGTGCGTTCGCTCCAGACGATTGAAGAGCGGTGCGCGCCGGTTTCGTCGTTCGTCATCGGCAGGATCGCGAAGGGACCGCCGGGCAGGAATTTTTCCTGCGCCACGCCGCGATGGGGACGTTCGTGGCGGGCGACACAGACGATCGCCATCTGTCCATAACTCCAGCCACCGACCCTGATTTTCGCGCTCTCGCGCAAGCCGCCGCCGCCGCGACCCTCGGCCGACACCACGAGCGCGGCGCGCACGATCCGGCCATCGCCGAGCGTTGTCTCGACCCCGTGCTCGCCACGCTCGACGCGCGCGATGGTCGCGGGCGCCAGCAAGACGGCCAGCGGCAGCGCCGCCAGACGCTGGAACAGTGCCAGCCGCATGTGGCGGTTCTCGACGATGTAGCCCATCGCGGGCGCCCGGTCGGGACCCTCGCCGGCTTCGCGGTGATCGAAATGCAGATGCAGCAGCGACGTCGCGGCCGTGACCCGTTCGGGTTCGAGACGGCCATCTGAGATACGGATGTCGAGGATGGGTTCGGCATGCGGCGCCATCGTCTCCCAGACACCGATGCGCGACAGCGCCCGTCGCGCGCCCCACGCGACCGCCGTCGTGCGGCCATCGAAGCGCATGTCGGTCATCGCCGCCGGCGCCAGCCGGTCGATCGCCACCACCGACACGCCGGCCGAGGCCAGCGCCACCGCCAGCGTCGCGCCGATCAGGCCGGTACCGATCACGACGACGTCGGCGCGGATGTCGGGAAGCGAAGCGGGTTGGACGGACATGCGAACCGGTGGCGCGACGGAGCGGGATTGCCTCGGCGATCTATAGCCCCCCGCCGCGGACCGGGCCATCCAACGCCGGTGGGCCGCGATTGTCGCCCCGCGCGATGTCGCAGGCCGCGCCTCGAAACGACAAGAGCGGGCCAAAGCCCGCTCTTGCGTGGTCCAGGCGCGGCATTTCCGCGATCAGAACGACTTGCCGATCGAGAAGTAGGGGCGGACGGCACAGAACCGGGTGCCGGCACAATCCACGTCGGCCAGCGAGGTGCCGATCACCTGGGCGGTGAAGTCCAGCGTGAACGCGGTGACGGTGATGCCGGCGGCGAAGTCCAGATAGTCGGGCGAGCCGAACGCGGCGTTGCGTTCGATCGACTGGTGGCCGACGGAGCCGACCAGCTTGGCCGACACGTCCTTGGCGATCTTGCCGACGAACGGCAGCGGCACGGTCAGGGTCGCGACCTTGTACCAGGCGTTGCCCGAGCCCCCGAAATAGTTCGGGCTCCAGCGCACGCCGGCCGTTACGGCGGCGAAGTCGAAGTCATAGCCCAGCACGAGGCCGATTTCGTGGAAGTTGGCCGAGGCGGCCGGCGTGCTGCCTGGATACAGGTAGCCGATGTAGCCGAAATCGACCGTGAACTTGTCGTTGAACAGCTTGCTGCGCACGCCGGCGACCAGGTCGAGTTCCAGCGACTCGTTGATGTCGGTGGCGAAATTGACGTTGCTGCCCCAGAAGCCGGCGTAGAGCGACAGCGGCAGCTTGCCGAGCGGCACTTCGTAGGTCAGGCCGCCCTGGAGGGCCGGATCGCGCTGGGTCTGCGAGATACCACGGAACGAATACTCGTTCGCCAGCGTCACGATACCCGTGATGTCGCCGCCGAACGGCCCGGTCGGCGTCTTGGCCGTTGGCGCGGTTTGCGCCGTGGCGACGCCACCGATCATCGTGGCGCCCGCGACGAGCGAGGCCAGAATTCCCACCTTCATGATTTTCCCTCCTGAGACATGTCAACGCGTTGATCCGGGTCGCGCCGCACGGGCAATCCGAATCGCACGATGGCGAACCGAGCAATATCCGTGCCGGCACCGGACCCGTCCTCGACGCTTGGGCCGCCGGCATCGAGCTAGACAACACGGAAATACGTCAATAACCCTGCCCATACTTTGAACAGCAACATGCCTCTAATACCAAGTCGCCTAAAGATTGACACACGCCCAGTCTCGCGTGGCGATCGACCGGATCCTGTCTGGATCGCCGACCAGGAAGCGCCACGCGTCGACGCATGCCCCGACGATGGCGTCGTAGCCATCCCACACGAGGTGGCTCAGTTT
>CAMDVZ010000385.1 GCA_945878895.1 Caenispirillum bisanense
GCCCACGCCCTGCGGGCATGGCTCAAGGGACGCCAGTTGCGCGCTCCGCCACGCCTCCAGGCCATGGCCTGACACCCGACACACACAATCGGACAGGGAAAAAGCGCCGGAAATCTCCGGCGCCGGGAAACCCAACTGCTGTTTTTAGGGTAGATGCCCAAGCGCCTCCGCGGGGAGAAGGAAAAACCGCAGCGGCAGCGTGATTCCTTGCCGCCGCAACGCGCGGCGACCGCGAGCCGCAAGACGCTTCTCCGCGAGGTCCTGAAAGCTGTCGACGATCCCTCCCCGGACACTCCCTGCCGCCGTTGGCGAGGGAAGGTATGAGCAGGAGGCGTCTATCTCGTTGCGAACAACGCCTTCGCCAGCATCGTCGCCAGCCGGTCCATCGTCGAGCTGGTCGCGTCGTCGTGCAGGGTGAGCGCGTGCGGCAGGCTGCGGGCGGGGATGGCGGCGGCGAGGTCGGCGGTGAGACCGTCGCGGCCGATCAGATGCAAGGTCGGATCGGTCGCCAGCAACGCGGCCTGGGTGTCGGGGTCGGCCTGCAGTTCGACGGCGATGCCGATGTCGGCGAGCGCGCTCGCGTGGGCGGCGACCGCGCGCATGTCGGCGGCACCGTCCGCGAGATCGGTCTGTTCGGGATAGACCAGCAGCCGCTGGCCCGGCGGCAAGGCCTCGCCGTTCCAGCGCGGCAGCGAGGGCGCGTAGCGTGGGGCACCCACGATCTCGTGGCGCGCCTCGTATTCGGACAGGCCGTTGAGCCAGTCGCCGCGCCGCAGACAGATCTCGGCGCGCAAGGTGCGCAGGCCCGCGTCGCCCGGTTTCAGGGTCAGCGCGGTGTCGAGATCGCCCAGCGCCACGACGTCCTCGCCGGCATCGGCCGCCAGCCGCGCGCGGATGGTCAGCGCCGGCAACAGCCGCGGATCGATCTGGAGCGTCGCGTCCAGTTCGCCGCGCGCCTCGACGTTCCTGCCGAGCGTCGAGAGGATGCGGCCGTGGTTGAAGCGGACGGAAGCGTCCTCGGACGACAGGCCGGCGGCCTCGCCGATCGGCGCGACGGCCTCCGCGGCGCGACCCAGGCGCATCAGGCAACCCGCGAGATTGACCCGCGCCGCCACGTCCCGGGGGCGCAGCTTCGCGATGCGCTCGAACAACGGCACCGCGCGCGCTATGTCGCCGGTCTTCAGACAGAGCGTCGCCAGGGTGCCCAGCACGGCGATGTCGTCGGGGCGCTGGCGCAGCAGGGTTTCGAGCTGGTCGCGGCTGGGAATGCTCATGGTCTCGGCGGGTACGGGTGGGGGTTGCCGGCGGGATCGCGCACGACCAGCGCGTCGCCCTCGCCCTCGATCCACGAAGGGCCAACCGGCACTTTGCCGAAGCCGCCGGGGATGTCGAGCACGTAGGTTGGTTGCGCCAGACCCGACAGCCGGCCGCGCAACGCCCGCACCAGCGCCTGGCCTTCGGCGATGGAAACGCGGAAATGGCCGGTGCCGCGCGCCAGATCGGGATGGTGCAGATAGTAGGGTTTGACGCGGTGCCGCACGAGAGCGCGGAACAGGCTTTCGAGCGCCGCGACCGAATCGTTGACGCCACGCAGCAGCACGGTTTGCGCCAGCAGCGGAATGCCGGCGTCCGACAGCCGCCGCAGGGCGGCGATGGCGGGTTGGTCGAGCTCGTTGGCGTGATTGCAGTGGATGGCCACGTACACCGCCACGCGGCTGGCCCGCAGCGCGTCCACCAGCGCGGTATCGATGCGGCCACTGTCGGTCACCGGCACGCGGCTGTGCAGGCGCACGACGTCGACATGGGGTATGGCGTCGAGTGCCGCCACGATCGCGGCCAGCCGGCGCGGCGAGAGCATCAGTGGATCGCCGCCGGTCAGGATCACTTCGGAGATCGCGGGCCGCTGGCGGACATAGTCGAGCGCGGCGGCGGTTTCGGCCGGCGTCAGCGCCTCGCCCCCCGGTCCGACCTGCTCGCGCCGGAAGCAGAAGCGGCAATAGACCGGACAGGCGTGCAACGCCTTCAGCAGCACGCGGTCGGGATAGCGATGCACGATGCCCTTGACCGGCGAATGGACATGGTCGCCGATCGGATCGTGCAATTCCTCCGGCGCGGTGGTGGCTTCCTCGAGCGTCGGCAGATATTGCCGCGCCACCGGATCGTCGGCGGGATCGCGCGTCGTCATCGCCGCCAGCACCTGCGGCGTGACGCCAATGGCGAAGTCCGCCGCGACGCCGCCAAGCGATGCCGCGCGCGCGCCATCGAGCACGCCGGCGGCGACCAGGTCGTCGAGGCTGCGCAAGGTGGCGGGCGGCGATGCGGCGGTCACGGCGGCGGTAAACGCGGATTCGCCGGCCCGGTCAAGCGACCGGCGCGGTTCAGTCCCGCCACTTCGCGTCGAAGGCGGCGACCTCGTCGAAACCCATCAAGGCGCCCATGGCCTGGAAGTCGTGCAGTTTCACCGGCGCGCCGATGCTGGAGCCGGTGGCGCGCAGATGGCCGTAGGCGTCCTTCAGCGTCTGGGCGATGGCGAGGAAGCCAAGGCCGGGGAAGATCGCGATCTTGTAGCCAAGCGCTTCGAGGTCGGCTTTCGACAAGACGGGCGTGCGGCCGCCCTCGACCATGTTGGCCAGCAACGGCACGCCTGTGAACGCCTCGCCGACGCGCCGCATCTCCGCCTCGGTCTCCGGCGATTCGACGAACAGGATGTCGGCGCCGGCCTTCAGATAGGCCTCGGCGCGGCGCAACGCGTCGTCGAGCCCGTGCATGGTGCGCGCGTCGGTGCGGGCCATGATCAGGAAATCCCTGCTGTCGCGGCTGGCGGCGGCGACCTCGATCTTGCGCGCCATGTCGGCCAGCGGCACGACCTTGCGGCCCAGCATGTGGCCACATTTCTTGGGGAATTCCTGGTCCTCCAGCTGGATCACCACGGCACCGGCGGCCTCGTAGCCGCGCACGGTGTGCTGAACGTTGAGCAGGCCGCCATAGCCGGTGTCGGCGTCGGCCATCAGCGGCGTGGCGGTCCCCGCGGCGATGCGCGAGACGCGGCCGACCATGTCGCCATAGGTGGCGATGCCGGCGTCGGGCAGCCCCAGATGCGAGGCGACGGTGCCGTAGCCGGTCATGTAGAGCGCGTCGAACCCCAGCGTGTCGGCGATGCGGGCCGAGATCATGTCGAACACGCCGGGTGCGGCGATCAGGCCCGGTTGGCGCAGGCGGGCGGCGAAGGCACTCCGGCGGGCGGCGAAGGAGGTCGTGCTGGACATGGGGCGACGGTCCGGGTTGCGGTTGGCGATGCACGATCATACGCGATGGATCGAGCCTCTGGCGCGCCCCGTCGCGGTAGCGATAATGCGCGATCGAACGACGAGGCGGACGGAGCGACGATCATGGCCAAGACGGACGGAATTTTCCCGGTCGAGAAGACCGACGCGGAGTGGCGCGCGGCGCTCACGCAGGAGCAGTACATAGTGTTGCGGCACGCCGCGACCGAGCGTCCCGGCAGCAGCCCGCTGGAATGGGAGCACGGCGGCGGCACCTATTTCTGCGCCGGCTGCGACAAGGAACTCTTCTCCAGCGACACCAAGTTCGACAGCGGCTGTGGCTGGCCGAGCTTCTTCGAGGCGCGGGAGGGCGCGGTGATCTCCACCGTCGACCGCAGCCACGGCATGGTGCGCACCGAGATCACCTGCGCCGGCTGCGGCGGCCATCTCGGCCACGTGTTCAACGACGGCCCGCGCCCCACCGGCATCCGCTACTGCATGAACGGCGTCGCGCTGAAGTTCGTGAAGGGCACGTAGGAACTACGAGCGCAGGCGCGCGACCGGCGCGCCGGGCAGCGCATAGAGCTCCTCGATCAGTCGCGCGATGTTGGCGCGCGCCGCGCCCTCGTTGGCGATCTTGAGGCGGGCGACGGCGATGAAGCTGGCGCTGAACGGCGCGGTGAACGGCGTCGTGATGGTGCTATCGTAAACCACGGTGCCCGTCGTCGACTCGACGAGGCGGTACCGCACCGAGGCCGTCACCGTCAGGTCGAATCCCAGGAAGGGCTGATCGAGGCGCAGCAGGTCGGCGTCGAACCGGTAACGGCCCGACGTCGAATTGCCGAGCCCGGCGATCAGCAGCGAGCGCGCCAGCGCCTCGCGGAACTGGTCGTTGCCGATGTTCGACTTCCACACGGGGCTGGTTTCGCGCCCGCCATCGATGGCGCCGGTAACGATGGCGCCGCGATAACCCGTCGGCGGCGCGCCGGCTGGCGGCTGCTCGATGGTCATCGCCGCGTGGTTCGCAGGTTCGGCGCAGGCGCCCAGGCCGAGCACGAGCAGCGCCATCCCGACCGCGACGCGCGTGCGGGCAATCCAGTTACTGGTCATCGATACCGTCCGTGACGACGCGGGAGAGATATGCGGGACGCCGTCGCGAAACGGTATGTCATACCAGCCTACGTAGCGGCTGACTCCATTTAGGGATTCCCAGCGCGGCCAAATTCCGAATCAATGCCGCGGTGCGACGAATCACATGGTGGAGGCATCGATGGGCGCGGGACTTCCGATCACGCGAGACGACTACACGAGCGC
>CAMDVZ010000386.1 GCA_945878895.1 Caenispirillum bisanense
TCCCACGACGGCATCGACACCACGGCCGCGGCGATCCCGTCCTTCGCCAACTGCTCGCGCGCCGCCAGCGCCAGCTGCACTTCCGAGCCGGTCGCCAGCAGGCGAACGCGGTCGGCGGTCGCGCCGGCGAGGATGTAGGCGCCGCGGGCGCAGCGGTTTTCGGTTTCCGCGCCGCGGATGGTCGGCAGGTTCTGGCGGGTGAGCGCCAGCACGCTTGGCCGGTCGCGCGTGGTCAGGGCGATCTGCCAGCATTCCGCCGTCTCGATGGCGTCGGCCGGGCGCATCACCAGCAGGTTCGGGATCGCGCGCAGCGAGGCCAGATGCTCGACCGGCTGATGCGTCGGGCCGTCTTCCCCCAGACCGATGGAGTCGTGGGTGAGGACGTGGATGGCGCGGATGCCCATCAGGGCGGCGAGGCGAATGGAGGCGCGGCAATAATCGGCGAACACCAGGAAGCCGCCGCTGTAGGGCACGACGCCGCCATGCAGGGCGAGGCCGTTCATCGCCGCGGCCATCGCGTGCTCGCGGATGCCGTAGAACACGTAGCGGCCGTCCCACGCGCCCTTGTGCAAGGGCTTCTGGGTCGCCGAACGGGTGTTGTTGGAGCCGGTGAGGTCGGCCGAGCCGCCGATCGTCTCGGGGATGACCGGATTGACGACCTCGAGCACTTCCTGGCTCGACTTGCGGGTCGCCCACGACGGCTTCTCCGCCGCCATCTTCGTCTTGAACGCCGCGATGACGCCATCGAGGCCGGCGGGCAGATCGCCGGCCTGGCAACGGTTGAACTCCGCCTGGTCGGCCGCCGGCAGCGACGCCATGCGCGTCGTCCAGGCGTCGCGGGCGGCGCGTCCGCGCGAGCCCGCCGTGCGCCAGACGTCGAGGATCGGAGCCGGGATGTCGAACGGTGCGTGCGGCCAGCCGAGCTTCTCGCGGGCGCCCGCGATCTCGTCCTTGCCCAGCGGCGAGCCGTGCGCGCCGGCGGTGCCGGCCTTCTTTGGCGCGCCGTAGCCGATGGTCGTGCGGCAGGCGATCAGCGAGGGCTTGTCGGCGACCTGCCGTGCCAGTGCGATGGCCCGCTCGACTTGCGCCGGATCGTGGCCATCGACGCGCTGGACATGCCAGCCCGCCGCCGCGAAGCGCAACGGATGGTCTTCCGACGTCGAGAGCGAGGTGGGGCCGTCGATCGAGATGCCGTTGTCGTCGAACAGCACGATCAGCCGGCCCAGACCGAGATGACCCGCCAGGGTGATCGACTCCTGGCCAACGCCTTCCATCAGGCAACCGTCGCCGGCGATCGCGTAGGTGAAATGCTCGACCGCGCCGTCGCCGAACCGGGAGTTCAGGACGCGTTCGGCCAGCGCCATGCCGACGGCGTTGCCCAGGCCCTGGCCGAGCGGACCGGTCGTGGTCTCGATTCCGGCGGCGTGACCGTACTCGGGATGTCCGGCGGTGCGGGCGCCGAGCTGCCGGAAGCGCTTGATCTCGTCGAGCGTGATGTCGGGATAGCCGGTCAGGTACAGCAGGGAATAGAGCAGCATCGAGCCATGGCCGGCCGACAGTACGAAGCGGTCGCGATCGGGCCAGTCCGGCGCCGCGGCGTCGAATTTCAGGAACTTCGTGAACAGCACGGTGGCCACGTCGGCCATGCCCATGGGCATGCCGGGATGGCCGGAATCGGCTTGCTGGACGGCGTCCATCGCCAGCGCCCGGATGGCGTTGGCGAGGTCGGCGTGGGGAACGGCGGTGCCGGAGCTGGCCGACGGCGGGGACACGGTCATGGACGGTTTCGGATACTGCTCTGGCTGGTCGCTGGCGGAGCCCGGCCTGACCGGGGCGGCGCGTAACATGCCGATGGGGTCGGTCCACGTCAATGCATTGGCCGCCGCGGCACCCATGCCGGATACCGCCGACCGGCCCAACCTGTTGATAATCAGGCCGATTTGGCTGGCGGCGTCGCGCGCCGGGCGCTATAGAATGGCCTGCGGCGACGCCACATCTTGCGTCGCTTGCATGGGCGATACGCGAGATGTTGACGTGCCGGTCGTCGGCGCTCATTCTGGCGGCATAATTCGGAACCGGCGGGAGTCGGGGGGAGACGAAGGCGACATGACCCAGCTGGACGACGCGAAAGGCAAGGTCAACAGCGCGCTCAGCCGTCTGGAAAAGATGGTCGAGCAGCGCTTGCGCGAGGAAACCGCGCGCGCCGACGAGTTGGCGACCAAGCTCGCCACGCTCGAGCGCCAGTACGAAGAACTCAAGCGCGTGGCGACCGACGTCGAGACGCGGCTGGAGACGGCGATGACGCACATTCGCGGGCTGCTTGCCGCCGAGCAGCGTTGACCCGGCGAATCGCCTGCGTCACACTGCCGCCAACGAACAACACCTTCCCCTCCAAGATCAAAGATCGGCGAGCGCCGCCCATGCCGCACGTCACTGTTCGAATCAACAACCGCTCCTACGACATTGCCTGCGGGGCGGGCGAGGAGGAGCGTCTGCGCGTCCTGGCGGGCGAGGTCGATTCCTGCGTGGTCGAATTGCGTCGCCAGATCGGGTCGGCGCCGGAGGCGATGCTCCTCCTGTTGAGCGCCCTTACCATGGCCGACAAGGCGCGCGAGGCCGTGGCGTCGGCCGAACCGGCGCGCCTCCAGGTTGATGCCGTCCGCGCGGAGCTGGCGGTCGCGCAGGCCGAGATGGCCACGCTGCGGACCGAGTTGGCCGACTCGCGTGCGGCGCTGTCGGAGATCGAGTCGCGTCTCATGGACGTCGTGATCGGCGGCGAGCCGCTCGCCGCCGCGGACCACGACGAAGCGCCGGCGTCCGGCGACGCGCGTTCGCCGCTCGAAGACCTGTTCTCGGGCCTCGAGACGCGCATCGAAACGATTTCCAGAAAGATCGCCTCGGCCTGACGCGGCCATTGCCGCGACCGCGCCGGCCCCCTACATTGGTGACGGGGCGGATGTCTGCGTGGTGCGACGACCGCACAAAACCCTGGGGCCAATGCTCTCCTCTAGGGAGCTGTCCCTGGTCTCGATCATGGTCTTGGTCACACGGCGCCCACCTGCGTAAGCAGGCCACAGAGGTTAGATCCGGTTATCGGCCGACGTGGTGCCGCCCCACCCACGTTTCTCCCGCCAACGTTCCCGTCGATGCGGTCCGTCATGCCGCGAAACGGCGCGCGGCGTCGCGATAGCCGATCCGCTCCTCGGGCTGGACGTGCGGGTAGCGCGCTCGCAGGTGGGCGAGGATCAGGCGGGCGTCCTCGCCGCGACCGGCCTTGACGGCACAATCCACGAACAGTTGTTTGAGCACGTCCTGCTGGGCGTGGCTGCCGCCGAGCCGGTACAGTTCGCCCAGCACCGGCCGCATGGCGACAAGCGCCAGTTCATGGTCGCCGCGACGATGCGCGAGAACCGCCTCGCACACCGGCACCGCGACCCGGCCGACGATGGTCGGCACCGTGCCGCCGGTCCGGCCCGCCGCCCGCATCTCCTCCAGCATCCGCTTGCCGGCCGCGTAGCGCCCGGTAGCGGCCAGCGCCATCATCCAGTGCGGCAGGGTGAAGGCCGACACGCAGTCGCCGATGCGCGCCTCGGCCTTGTCGGCGATCTCCGTCCAGCGATCACCGACGTCGATGCCCTGGCGCTCGAGCCGGAACAGCATCGAGGACGCGTTCTGGATGTCGATATAGACGTCGGGCGCGGCGAGGGTCAGCGGACCTGCCAGATCGCGGAAACAGCGATCGTACAGATCGAGCACGACGTCGAACTCGCCGCGCTCCAGATGGTACATGGAGCGGTGCCAGTAAAGGTGATGGACGAGGTTGGCGGCGCCCTTCCAGTTCGCCTCCAGCCCTTTCAGCCACGCGATGCCGTCGTCGTGTCGCCCCAGCATTTCCAGCACGTGCGCCACGGCGTGGGTGCCCCAGACGTCGCCGGGATCGAGTTCGACGGCGGCGCGACCCTTCGGTTCGGCGGTTTCGTAGTCGCCGCATTCCTCGTGGGCGAAACACTCGCACGACAGCAGCGTTCCCCAGCCCTCGAGTTCCGGCGACCAGCTTCCGGCGACCCTGGCCAGCGACGCGCGCATGCTGTTGGCGCGCCCCAGCCAGAAGTAGTTGAAGTGCGACAGGCGCAGCGCCAGCACGTCGGTCGGATCGCTCGCGAGGATGTCCTCCCAGGTCGCCAGCGCCCGGTCGAGGTCGGCCGCGATCCAGGCGTCGAGCGCCGCCAGGTGCAGGCTCTCGCGCCGGGTACGCGGCAAAGGCCGGGCGGCATCGGCCGCCTCGCGCGCGGCGGCGACGTTGGCCTGTTTGTAGGACAGCATCATCAGGTAGCCGCGCAGGACGTGTGCCAGCGCGAAATTCGCGTCGGCCTCCAGCGTGCGCCCCAGGCGTTGCGGCAGGTCCGCGCGATATTTCAGATAACCGCGCAGCGTGTCGTTGAACGCGTCGGCCGCCGCGGCCGATTGCGTCGAGATCGCCAGACCGTGGATGTCGTGGTGCATCCTGTTCCTTCCCATTTCGCATGACTGTAGCGAGCCGCCGGGCGACATGCAGCCTTGAATCGCGCCG
>CAMDVZ010000387.1 GCA_945878895.1 Caenispirillum bisanense
GTTGACGGTCGCCGCCCAGCCCGACGCCTTGCCGAACACGACGTAGCTGGAGCCGGCGTTGGTGGCGTTCGGATCGGCCCCCCAGGCGCCGACGATCAGGTCGTCGAAGCCGTCGCCGTCGACGTCGCCCGCCGAGGACACCGAAGCGCCGCTGAAGCCGAACGCCGCCGCGCCGTCGAGGCGGAACCCCGTCGTGCCGTTCAATGTCGACAGGTTGGTGGTGGCCGGCCAGCCCGTGGCCTTGCCGAACACAACGTAGCTCGAACCGCTGTCGGTGCCGTTGGGATCGGCCTGGATGGCACCCACGATCAGGTCGTCGAAGCCGTCGCCGTTGACGTCGCCCGCCGAGGACACCGAAGAGCCGCTCTCGTCGTTCGCCGCCGCGCCGTCGAGGCGGAACGCCGTCGTGCCGTCCAACGCCGACAGGTTGGTACTGGCCGCCCACGGCGTCGCCGTCGAGACCGGCGCGAACTGGTCGTCGCCGGCGTCGAGCAGGATCCGGTCGGCCCGCAGTTCGCGAGCGCCCGTCACGATGTCGGCGCCCGTCGAATAGACGATCGTGTCGACGCCCGAACCACTCAGCACCGTGACGTCCGACGCATCGGCGAAGATGGTGTCGTTGCAGTCGCCGCCGAACAGCGCGTCGATACCGCTGCCGCCGTAGAGCGTGTCGACGCCCGACCCGCCGTAGAGCGTATCGTCGCCCGACCCACCGAACGCGGTGTCGTTGCCGTCGAGGCCGGCGAGCCGGTCGTTGCCGCCGCCGCTGCCGAGCGTCGTGCCGCCATAGAGCGTGTCGTCGCTTAGGGCCGAGGCGTTCAGTGTGTCGCTGGATACGTCGTTGCCTGTGAAAAGCGTCATGGTCGGTGTTCTCCCCCGAGGCGGCACGAGCTTTCGACAGCATGCCAGCAAGGATCGCGCTGGCACGCTATGTAGCTTCGGCGAAAATGTACAATCACCGATTCAGATGATGGCTATTTCGATTCCCGATAGCGGGCGGGCGCGGGGGCGGACGGCGCACATATTCCGGCCGGGATGGCGGAAGCACCCGACGCCGCGCGCGGATGCCGTTTTCCGGGCGAGAGTCAGCCGTTGGGCGAAATCAGCTGCAGCTTGTCGCCCTTGAGCGCGAGACCGACTTCGCCGCTCATGATGCGGCGCGCGTCGTCGCCGAAGATTTCGGCCCGCCAGCCCGCCAGGCAGGGCACGTCGGCCTTGCCGGCGGCCAGCCGGTCGAGGTCCTCGGAGGAGGCGACGAGGCGGTGGGCGACGTCGGCGGCGTCGCATTTCAGGCGCAGCAGCACCCGCAGGAGGTCCACGACGGCGCCCGGCACCTGAAGCGTCTCGGCCGGGCGCTCGCGCGGCGGCAGATCGGCGTCGGGAATATCGAGCGCCCGCTGGACCAGCGAGAGCAGGGCCTGGCCCTGTTTGCCGTCCACGAAGCCGCGGCCGAGACCACGGGTATTGCCGAGGTCCTGCAAATTGCGCGGCGTGTGGCTGGCGATTTCCATGATCTGTTCGTCGCGCAGGATGCGCTGGCGCGGCACGTTGACCCGCTGCGCCTCGCGCTCGCGCCACGCCGCCAGTTCCATGAGAACGGCCAGCAGGCGCGGCGAGGGATTGCGCGGCTTGAGCCGGCGCCAGGCTTCCTCGGGTTCGACGACGTAGATTGCGGGATCGCGCAGGACGGCCATTTCCTCGCCGATCCACTCGGTACGGCCGGTTTTGGCGATCCGGTCGCGCAGCTTCTCGTAGACGACGCGCAGGTGAGTGACGTCCGCGAGAGCGTAGTGCAGCTGCTTTTCGCTCAGCGGCCGGCGCGCCCAGTCGGTGAAGCGGCTCGATTTGTCGATTTTCGCTTTGGCCAGCTTGGCCGCCAGGGTGTCGTAGGCGACCTGCTCGCCGAAGCCGCAGACCATCGCGGCGACCTGGGTGTCGAACAGCGGGGCGGGCAGATGCCCCATCATTTTCAGGAAAATCTCGAGGTCCTGCCGGGCGGCGTGAAAGACCTTGAGGATGGTCGGATTGTCGAACAGGACGAACAGCGGCGCCAGATCGATGTCCGGCGCCAGCGCGTCGATGGCGGCCGCTTCGTCGGGGCCGCCGATCTGCACCAGGCAGAGCTGCGGCCAGAACGTGCGTTCCCGCATGAACTCCGTATCGACGGTGATGAAGTCGGCGGTCGCCTGCCGCTCGCAGAAGGCCGCCAGCGCGGCCGTGGTGGTGATCAGTTCCATTGGTCCGGGTCTATAGACCCTTGGCGGCGCGGCCGGAAGAGGGGGCTTGCGGCCCATCGCGGCGAGGACGGAGGGCCGGGCGCCGCCTGCCTTGTCTTGTCCCTCTCCCCCGTTTTGGAGGAAAGGTTGGGTGAAAGAATTATTGTAGGACAATAATATATTAATATTAAGGGTATTTTATAGATCAGACGTTCTTCACCTAATTTCTCACTCGAAAATGAGAGAGGAGGCCATGAAAGATCGATGACGCCGCTCGCCCAATCCTCGCCCCCATGGGGCTGCTCCATTCCGGCGTCGTCTGGTTGACTTGGGCCGGCAATCCGTGCCTTTTCCCGCCCCTGTCAGGTCCGGGCGCCGCGCCCGGTCTAGTCCGGGAAACCGCCATGCATGCCTATCGTACCCACACTTGCGGCCAGTTGCGCGCCACCGATGTCGGTGCCACCGCGCGCCTGTCAGGCTGGGTCCAGCGCAAGCGCGACCATGGCGGGCTGCTGTTCATCGATTTGCGCGACCATTTCGGGGTCACCCAGGTCGTGTTCGACGTGTCCTCCAGCGCCTTCAAGGGCGCCGAAACGGTCCGCACCGAGAGCGTGATCACCGTCACCGGTTCGGTGGTCGCGCGCGAAGCCTCGACCGTGAATGCCAGACTCCCGACCGGCGCGATCGAACTGCGGGCCGCCGACATGGTCGTCCAGTCGATGGCCGAGCCGTTGCCGATCCCGGTTTACGCCGAAAACGACACCACGCCCGAGGAACTGCGGCTGAAGTACCGGTTCCTCGACCTGCGCAAGGACAAGCTGCACCGCAACATCATGCTGCGCAGCCAGGTGATCGCCAGCCTCAGGCGGCGGATGATCGATCAGGGTTTCACCGAGTTCCAGACCCCGATCCTGACCGCCGACAGCCCCGAGGGCGCGCGGTCCTATCTGGTGCCCAGCCGCCTGCATCCCGGCAAGTTCTACGCCCTGCCGCAGGCGCCGCAGATGTTCAAGCAGCTGCTGATGGTGTCGGGCTTCGACCGCTACTTCCAGATCGCGCCCTGTTTCCGCGACGAGGACGCGCGCGCCGACCGGGCGCCGGGCGAGTTCTACCAGCTCGATTTCGAGATGGCCTACGTGACGCAAGAGGACGTTTTCGGCGCCATCGAGCCGGTTTTGCGCGGCGTGTTCGAGGAGTTCGCCGGTTTCGGCAAGGACGCGCCGTGGGCGGTCACCTCGGGCGGCTTTCCGCGCATTCCTTACGACGAGGCGCTGCTGAAATACGGCAGCGACAAGCCCGACCTGCGCAATCCGCTCGTGATCGACGATATCGGCGCGGTGTTCGCCGGCTCCACCTTCAAGGTGTTCGCCTCGATCGTGGCCTCGGGCGGCGTGGTGCGGGCCATCCGGGCGCCGGGGGCGGGCGCCCAGCCGCGCAGCTTCTTCGACAAGCTCAACAGCTGGGCCCAGGGCGAGGGCAAGCCGGGGCTGGGCTACATCGTGCTCGAAAACGGCGCCGGGAAGGGGCCGATCGCCAAGTTCGTCGACGAGCCGCGCCTGGCGAAGCTGAAGGAACTGACCGGCGCGGTCGATGGCGACGCGGTGTTCTTCATCGCCGACAAGCCCGAAGCGGCGTGGAAATTCGCCGGCCAGGCCCGCACCCGGATCGCCACCGACATGGACATCGTCGAGAAGGGGGCGTTCCGGTTCTGCTGGATCGTCGATTTCCCGATGTTCGAGTACGACGAGAAGGCCAAGAAGGTCGATTTCAGCCACAACCCCTTCTCGATGCCCCAGGGCGGGCTGGAGGCGCTGGAAACCCAGGATCCGCTGACCATCAAGGCCTACCAGTACGACATCGTCTGCAACGGCGTGGAATTGTCCTCGGGCGCGATCCGGAACCACCGGCCCGAGATCATGTACAAGGCGTTCGGCATCGTGGGCTACAGCAACGAAGACGTCGAGGCGCGGTTCGGCGGCATGCTGGCGGCGTTCAAATATGGCGCGCCGCCGCACGGTGGCTCGGCGCCTGGCGTCGATCGCATCGTCATGCTGCTGGCCAACGAGCCCAACCTGCGCGAAGTGATCGCCTTCCCGATGAACCAGCAGGCCATGGACCTGATGATGGACGCGCCGGCTGAGGTGCCGATCGAGCGCCTGCGCGAGGCCAACATCCGGGTCCATCTGCCGCCGCAGAAAAAACCCGACTAAGGACAGCCGCCAAGATAAGTGAATCTGCCTGACGGTTGGGCTGCGGCGGAGTGACTCGGGCGGACCGGCTTCCGTGACCCGGAGTACTGCCTTAACAGCGAGGGCATGATCGACAGACAGGGCATCTCGCTTCGCTGGGCCG
>CAMDVZ010000388.1 GCA_945878895.1 Caenispirillum bisanense
GGGCGCGGCGAGGGACCGCGGAGGCCTCGCCGCTTCGCGCGATCGCGCCGCCGCGTCGGGGTCCCTCGCCCACGGGGCCGCGAGCGGCCCGGAGTGCGGGGAGACACCTTTGGCGCGCTTGCCATGGTGCGCCCATCGTTGAAGTCTCGGCGCCTCCTCATCCGCACCCGTCGAGCACGCGCGCGATGGTGGCGCGATCCTTGCCCGCCCGCAGCAGCAGCGACAGCAGCAGGCGCGCCTTGAGCGGATGCAGGCGGCCCGAGAAGACGAGGCCGGCGGCGCGCAGGCCGGTTTCGAACGCGGCCCCTTCGTAGGTCGAGCGCAGCAGCGGGCCGCCGCCGGTGCGCGGCGCCAGAACCACCGGCATGGCGGCGTGCAGCGCGTGCAGCGTCGCAACCAGGGATTGCGGCAGATGGCCGCCGCCGAACGCCGCGAACACGGCACCGCGATAACCCAGCCGGTCGGGTGCGGCGAGGATCGCGTCGATCAGCGCGCCGTTGTCGTCGAGCCCGCCCCACAGCAGCGCCACGGGTGCCGCCGGCGTCGCGGCCAGCGCCGTCGCCGCCGACGCGCCGAGGGCTGCCACGACGCTGGCCTTCCACGTCCGCACCGGCATCGCCAGCGGCACCACGCGGTCCTCGACGATGGTCGCCAGCGGCCCCGTCACGGGGCTGCGAAACGCATCGACCCGGCTGGTCTCGCTCTTGACGATGTCGAAGGGCGCGTGGGCGTGATCGAGCAGCACCGCCACGACGCCGGTGGCGCGCGCGTGATCGCGCAGCCACGCCGAGGTCGCCACGCGCGCCGCGGCCAGCAGGTTGCCGGCACCGTCGGGCGAGGTCAGGCGCGGGTTGCGCATGGCGGCGGTGAAGACGACCGGCAGGTCGAGGTCGAGCACGGCGTCCATCAGGAAACTGGTTTCCTCCAGCGTGTCGGTCCCCTGGGTGATCACGACGCCCGCGGGCCGGTCGGGCGCGCCCGCCAGCGCCTCGATTCGGGCGGCCAGCGCCAGAATGGCGTCGATCGTGAGATCGCTGCTGCCGAGCTTCGAGACGGTCTCGGCCCGCACCGTCGCGACGGCGCCCAACGCCGGCACCATGGCGACCAGATCGTCGGCGCCCAGGCCCATCTTCATGCCGCCGGCGTCGCCGGGCATGGTCGCGATGGTGCCGCCGAGGGCGAACAGCCGGAGGATGGGCAGGGACATCGGGCGCGGGCTTTCGTCGGGGGAGGGCAGGGACGGGGGTAGGAGGTATAGAGCGAAACAGAGTGGCGAATCTCGGGTTGTCTTGGGGGGACAGCCGCGTTCTCGACAGCCAGGCGCACCGCGGCGACATCGCCCCGTTGTCATTCCGAACAAAGCGGGACCTTTGCGCGGCGCGGCGAGCGCTTTCGCTTCCCGATGTCCGGCGTGCGCGGGGTTCCAGGCCCCGCTTATGTTGGCGGACCGTACCGTCGGAAACCGGGAGCGGACCCGCAAGGCCTATGTCGCTCTTGCCGTACGCGTCGTGGCGCGGGAGCATCGGTTGGGAAAGGGATGCGTGAAGGCATGGGACGTTGGCGTGGCAACCGGCGAGTACGACGACGCACTCCAGCGAGCGGTGATGTCTCGTGACACCGATGCGCGACATGAAGCTGCTGCGTCAGGCCCATACCCAGGTCGTCGATCTGAACAGCTGGGAGCCGGACGACGAGTTTCCCATCGGGCCGACGGGCGCCAAGCCAAAGCGGATATTCATCTGCCCGACGCCCGCCCCGCATGGATTTCTGATCGGCGGCCATCGCTATCTGTTCAAGGAGCCGTCCGGCCCGCATGTCATGCAGATCTGGTCGGAGGTGATCGCCTACGAACTGGCCAAGGTCGTCGGCGTTCCCGTGCCGCCCGCCTTTCTGGCGCGAGCGCCGCGCAACGGAAGTCCCGGCGTGCTTGTCGAGTTCTTCTATGGATACGCCGACCGGGCACCGGCGCGTCTGATCGATGGCATTGATCGTCTGGTGGCGAACGGGTTCGCCGTCGACTTCAAGCACGGTAGCCTGAAGGACAACATCGACGTCTGTCGCCTGCAGAAAGTGCCCGATTGGCGCTATTGGTGGGCGGCGACGCTGGCGTTCGACACCCTGATCGGCAACACGGACAGGCATTCCCAGAACTGGGGGTTCCTGACGGAGGCGGCGCCGGGCGGCGGAATTTCATTCTCGATGGCCCCGGCCTTCGACAATGGAACCAGTCTCGGGTTCATCGTGGGGGAAGAGAGCCTGGAAGGGCATCTCGCGCCCGATGCGATGCGACGCTTCGTTCGTCGCGGCCGCCACCACTACGGCTGGACATCTGGAGATCGCGCAAGCGCCCGGCATGTCGCGTTGTGCCGCGCCTATGCCGAGCGCATCGTCGGGTCGAAGGCGACTTTGACGCGGGTTTCATCGATAACCGACGCACGGGTGGATGAAATCGTTTCGTGGTGCCGAACGTTCGAATATTCGGTACCCTTCAGCGCAGCAAGAGCAAGGTTCGTCGCGACCCAGATGCGGACGCGACGCGACGCCTTGCAATCACCGCTATCCGGGAGGGCCGATCATGGAGCACTGGGTGGAAGTCCCACCTGAGCCCGCCGAACTCACCCTGACGTGGCGGGCGCCGGAGGGTATCGACGACCGGACGCGCTGGGCCGTCGGCGTTCTGTCGGCCGAGGGCGGCACGCCGCGGTTCCGGTACCTTGAAGGCGAGGAATTCCAGGCCGCCAATCCGGGCCGGACGCCCGCGCAGCTGGCTGCCCATGGATTCCGGGGTTACCCGGCCTTCCAGGAGCGCAAGGGCAACGGGAAGATTTTCACCCACGGCGTGCTGGACGCCTTTCTGCGCCGGTTGCCGCCCGCCACCCGGACCGACTTTCCCGTCTATATGGAGCTGTATCGCTATCGCGGCGCGCCGCTCGCGCCGATGTCGCTGCTGGCCTTGACCTCGGCCCGGTTGCCGAGCGACGGGTTCGCGCTGGTCGATCGCCTCGAGCCGGCATCGACGGCCTGCGACATCGTGATCGAGATCGCCGGTTTCCGGCATCGCGCGGTCGATCCGGCCTTCCTCCGCGACGGCGCGGAACTGCGACTGGTGCCGGAGCCGACGAACGCGCACGACGCCGGTGCCATTCGCGTCGAGGCGGCGGGCGCCACGGTTGGCTACGTCCAACGGCTCCAGACCCGGTCGGTGGCGGCGTGGCTGAAGGACCGCGACGTGTCGTGCTGGCTGTCGCGGCGTAGCGGGCGCATGGAATCGTCGATCGCCTTCGCGCTGCTACGCATGCGGTGCCGCGAGAAGGCGTTGGCGGCCTGAGTCCTGCGGTGCAGCCCGGAGGCGAAGGCTGGTGCGGGAGGGCCGCACGAGTCGGAGCGGTCAGTAGTTGACGGCCATCACGTACCGCATGAATGATATCGGCATGCCGATGGCGGAACCGCTCGCCCGCCTCTGCGTGCGTACGGCGGCGCCCTCGGACAATTGATCGGCATCGACAAGCAGGTCCGCCGCACGCTTGGCTACTGGCGAACGAGCGCGATATCGAAATGGACTGACACGTAGCGTGTGCGGTAGCGGTTGTTGCCCCGTTGGACATCGTGGGCGGCTTGATCGAGGTGATGAAGTGAACATGACCGATGTCGGATGGTACGGACCGCTCGCCACTGTTGCGGTGGGGTTTCTTGGGGCCTGCATCGCTGGCTACTCGATATTTACGCAACGCGCGATAGCCCGAAAGCGCGCGGCGATAGATGTGTTTCTGAAGACCGAAACTGACGAAAAGATGATCAAAGCTTGGGCTGCGTTTGTCGAAGGCGTGGTCGCGCTCAAAGACAATAGCGAGGACCTCAGCGATTTCGCCGAGACAGTGTGTTACCGCAACATCCGCTCGTATCTCAATATCCATGAGCTCATCGCCGTTGGGATCAGCACCGGTGTGTTTGATGAAGAGGTGTGCTTCGCTTATTGGTCGCAGGTGCTTGTCAAGGCATGCGATGCCGCTTCGGCAGTTATTCAATATGCCAGAAGTTTTGATGGGCAAAAAGACTCGTACAGCGACTTGGTGAAGTTGCGTGACAAGTGGTCGAAGCGCCTAAATTGCCGTTAATCTTTGCCAATAATTCGCATCCCGAGATCATGTAGTAGGGATGTGCCGGCCGATAAGCGGCGCTCGAAATCCTTGTTGGCTCCGCCGCTGCCGGATCACTTTCAGAATGGATGCTCTTGTGTCGTCAATCGTAGGCATAAAATCCGATGGACTTTCATCAAGAAAATAATGCGACCCACGTCTACGTTCGTATTTATTATTTGTTCGGCAAGCCGTTGGTAATGACTGTCTTGTTCAAGATGCCGGCAGACGGCCGCGAATATCATGGGAAATAGCCATCGAGCACTGGTAGCGAGATCGCCCCCTAGCAGCCTGTCGGACTTAAAGCATCGTGGGGGATGGTCGGGGATTCCCACGGGAATCGCGTCCGTATAGAATCGTGGGACGGCTTTGGGAAGGAGCGCCCCGCGATGAGCAACTTCCGCCCGACGGACCGCGAGACCAGCTATCT
>CAMDVZ010000389.1 GCA_945878895.1 Caenispirillum bisanense
TGGCGAACCCGTCCATATAACTCCACGCCCTTCATCCCTCCGCCTTCCCCCAAATAGGCAAAAGGCTATCTGCTGACGGAGTTTTACTCCGGCGCAACCAGATTATCCGGCCGCTTCAGTGAGGGATTATTGCTCCGGCGCTTACACTCGCTTGAACAGCCAATCCATCATGGCGTTGATGGTGCTTTGCTCGTTCTGGATGGTGACCTGTCGAGCAGCTACGCCAGCGGTGCCCTTGATGCGCGCATGGTAGTAGTCCTCACAATCCGTGCGCTGCATTTCCTTCAGCTTGGTGTCGCGCCCGATGAAATCCAGCCAGTTGTTGAGATGCGATTTGATGGTGCCTAGGCGACCTTTGACGATCAGCCCTGCGTCAACATCTCGCTGGCGATGCACAAGATACAGCTCCACACCACGCTTGGCATCAATGGAAAAATAGGTCTTGCCCAGCTTGATGTTGGCGTAGAGCTCCAGGTAGCACTCTTTGCCTTTTTCGATGGCGGTGCTGCGGTTGGTGGTTTTGAGGCTCTTGCGCGCGTATTTGTTTTCCTTCGCCAGCCATAGGCGAAACTGCCAGTAGCCGCCGCGCTTGTAGATCACGGCCTCGTCGAAGATCAGTATCTCATCGTCGTCGAAGGTTTGCTTCTTGATGACCATCTGCAGGGGCCTGAGTGGCTATGATTTTCAGCAGCTGCAGGAATGTGCAACTTTCTGTGCAAGCATGCACGCACGGCCATTGAGAAACAATAAGTTTATTTTCCTGTGAAAGTTTTGTGTAAGTTTTTTAGTCAATAAAATCAATAATTTAAACAACCTTTTCTACTCCCACTCGATCGTGCCCGGCGGCTTGCTGGTGATGTCGTAAGTTACCCGGTTGACGCCGCGCACCTCGTTGATGATGCGGGTGGCGACGCGGCCGAGGAACTCGTGCGGGAACGGGTAGTAGTCGGCGGTCATGCCGTCCGTGGAGGTGACCGCTCGGAGCGCGCAGGCCTGGTCGTAGGTGCGACCGTCGCCCATCACGCCCACGGTGCGCACCGGCAGCAGCACCGCGAAGGCCTGCCAGATCTCGTCGTAGAGGCCGGATTTGCGGATCTCGTCGAGATAGACGGCGTCGACCTTGCGCAGCAGGTCGAGCTTCTCGCGCGTGATGTCGCCGGGGATGCGGATGGCGAGGCCCGGCCCCGGGAACGGGTGGCGACCGACCATGTCGGCGGGCAGGCCGAGCTCGCGGCCGAGCACGCGCACCTCGTCCTTGAACAGTTCGCGCAGCGGCTCGACCAGCTTCATGTTCATGCGCGCCGGGAGACCGCCGACATTGTGGTGCGACTTGATCGTCACCGACGGGCCGCCGGTGAAGGAGACCGACTCGATCACGTCGGGGTAGAGCGTGCCTTGTGCCAGGAACCCGGCACCACCAATCTTGCGGGCCTCCTCCTCGAACACGTCGATAAAGAGCTTGCCGATGGTCTTGCGCTTGGTCTCGGGGTCGGTGACGCCCGCCAGCGCGCCGATAAACAGGTCCGAGGCGTCGCGATGGACCAGCGGGAGGGTGTAGTGGTCGCGGAACAGCACCACGACTTGGTCGGCCTCGCCCATGCGCAGCAGGCCATGGTCGACGAACACGCACTGCAGCTGCTCGCCGATCGCCTCGTGCAGCAGCACCGCCACGACCGAGGAATCCACGCCGCCCGACAGGCCGCAGATCACCTTGCCGGTACCGACCTGGGCGCGCACCTGCTCGATGGCGCGCTGCTTGAAGGCGCCCATGGTCCAGTCGCCGTCCGCGCCACAGATGCCGCGGGCGAAGTTGCGCAGCAGTTTCGCGCCGTCGGGGGTGTGCATCACCTCGGGATGGAACTGGACGCCGTAGAAACCACGCGCCTCGTCGGCGACGCCCGCGAAGGGCGCGTTCTCGCTGGTGGCGATCACCTCGAAGCCCGGTGGCAATTTCGTCACCCGGTCGCCGTGGCTCATCCAGACCGGCTTGCGGTCGCCCTGGCTCCAGACGCCCGCGAACAACGGATTGTCGCGCCTGATCTCGATCTCGGCCCGGCCGAACTCGCGGTGATGGCCGGCCTCGACGGTGCCGCCGAGCTGCGCCGCCATGGTCTGCTCGCCGTAGCAGATGCCCAGCACCGGCACCCTGGCGGTGAAGATCGCGGGATGCGCCGAGGGCGCCTCGCCCTCGACCACCGAGGCGGGACCGCCCGACAGGATGATGCCCTTGGGGCCGAAGGCTTTCAGATCGGCGGCATCGACCTTCTGGAACGGGTGGATCTCGCAATAGACGCCGGCCTCGCGCACCCGGCGGGCGATCAGCTGCGTCACTTGCGATCCGAAATCGACGATCAGGATGCGGTCGGCCATCGGCGGCATGTCCTTCGGAGGCGGCGGGACCGGCCCGGACGCTGGGGAGTGCGGTGTTAGCAAAGCCACCGGCCCCGAACAACGCGGCGCGATGGCCCCGACTGGGGACGGTTCGCTGGCCGGGCGGCGAGCCCCGACCACCGGCCGCAGGTGCTCGCGCCGGCTTCCGGATGG
Source organism: Caenispirillum bisanense (assembly GCA_945878895.1). Lineage (GTDB taxonomy): Bacteria > Pseudomonadota > Alphaproteobacteria > Reyranellales > Reyranellaceae > CAMDVZ01. Next base: position 2,545 of record CAMDVZ010000389.1, read on the forward strand.
AAACCGGCGCTGGTCTGGTTTTGTCGAAGGCTCCTCTTTTAAAACATATTAAACATATTATATACTATCAACCAGATCATCCTTCCGAGTGACCCACCGTCGATACGCCATGGGCAATTCACCAACCCTGAACCACCCGACACGCCTCTCGCGCCGGCATCGTCCGGCATCGGACAGCCATGTCCTGCCTCCGCTACGCGATTCCAAGGCAACCGGGTATCGGCCGCGACGATCCGCCAGCGGGGCGGCTCGGCGTTCGGGCGGGTCGACCGGATCCCGCCCGGCGATCGCGGGATTTCGTCCGATGCTTGTCCGAAGCGTGTCCGACACTTGTCCGACACGAAATGAATTTTGTCCGGAACTTGTCCGACAGGAAATTGCGTTGTCCGGCCGTTCCAGCCTTGTCCGGGCCGCGTCCGGGCCTGGCGACGGGGTGGGGGGTGTGGATCGGACGCCCCGTTGCCTGGCGTGCCGCCGGAGCGATCGAGGCGTCGACCCGGCGACCGGACGGCGCCGGGAAAACCGGGCGGCCAGCGCGCGGGGGCGCCGACGTTCGCCCGATTGCCCCGGCCTCCATCCAGCCGAAATGGCCTGGAGGGGGTGTTGGCTGAACGCCCCCTCGGCGTCGCGGCAGCCGAGCCACGGCGGCCCGGAGTCCCGGCCAAGGGCGCTCGCGCGGGATCCTCGGCGCGAACACGCCGATCATCCGATTGTCCCGCCCTCGCCCGGTTGCCGGCCGGCCCGACCCGACGCACAGTGGCGCGCTTTTGAACTCCCCGCGGATGCTTCCGAGGAAGGATGCCCATGACCAGCCTTCGCGCCCTGACCCGATGGTGCCTGGCGTTGTCGCTGGCGCTTTGCACGATGGTCGGCATGGCGCTGGCGCAGGCACCGGGTTCGGCGCCGCCCGCCAAGGCGCCGCGCGCGCTGCCGGACTCGGATTCCCGCGTCCACCTGTTGCTCGACCTGCTGGCCGATCCCCAGGTCCGGGACTGGCTGGAGAAGCAGCGTGCCGAGGGCAAGGCGAAACCGCCAGCCGCGACCGAGATCGAGATATCGCCGTTCCAGGCGATCGCCGCCCATCTCGATGCCATCCGCAAGCGGCTGAAGGAACTCGCCCGCGCCGCGCCCGGCGTTCCCGCCGAACTGGAGAGGGCCCGGGGCATCCTCGGGCTGGAAATCGAGGAACGCGGCTGGCTGGAGATCGCCGTGCTGGTATCGGTGTTCGTCGGTCTCGGATTGGGCGCCGAGTGCCTGTTCTGGTGGGCGACCCGCCATTTCAGACCGCGGCTCGCGAACGCGCCGCTCGACACCGTCGCCGACCGCGGACGCGCCGTGCTGATGCGCCTCGGCTTCGGCCTAGCGTGGATCGCCTCCTTCACCGTCGGTAGCCTCGGCGGATTCCTGCCGTTCCACTGGCCGCCGCTGATCCGTCAGATCGTGCTGTCGCTGCTGATCGCGTTCCTGGTCACGCGTCTGGCGATCGTGGTGGGGCGCTTCCTGCTGGCGCCCGGCGCCGAGCGCTTCCGGATCGTCCCGCTCGCGACGCCGGCCGCCTCGCACTGGCACCGGCGCCTGGCATTCGCGGCCGGGGTCGGGGCCTTCGCCTACGTCGCGATCAGTCTGCTGACCACGCTCGGCGTATCCTCGGAGGGCGTGCGGCTGATCGCGGCGACCTTCGGGCTGGCCCTGCTCGCCATCGGCGCCGAAATGGTAATCCGCCGCCCGCCGGCGAGCGACGAGGCGACCGGATCGAGCCACCGCTGGGGCGCCGTCACCGTGCTGACGATCCTGTTCTTCTTCGTGCTGTGGCTGTTCCGTCTGACCTCGCAGATGCCGCTGTTCTGGACCGCGACGGCTCTGGTCGGCGTGCCGTGCGCCATCGCGTTGACCCGGCGGTCGCTGAACCACGTGTTGCGACCGGCGGGTGGTCCCGACGCGTCGCCCCTGCTCGCCGGGCTTTATACCAGGTAGCGGAGTTCCTGACTCTCTG
>CAMDVZ010000390.1 GCA_945878895.1 Caenispirillum bisanense
GCAGACCCGCGTGGCGCCCCCCCGCGCGGACCCGCCGGAGAGGCATCGGGGCGACCCGATCGGTGGCCCGACGGGCGTCGGAGCCGTCGGCGGCGGAAGCCACCGGGTCAGACCGGGCGAAAACCTCAAAAAGTAACGGCCTCCGAGCGAAGCGAGGGACCCCGGATTTCCCACACACTCACGAGGATTCGGCGCCGCGTTGGGGTCCCTGGCTGCGCTCGGGATGACACCGGTTCAAGTTTCGGGTAGTGCGTCAATCCTTGTGCGCGTGGGGTTTTGTATCGCTCCGGGATGTGCGGAATCCGTAGCGTTCTACCGGGCAGACTGCTTTCGCCGACGCCGGCGACACAACCGTACAAACGTTGACCCAGGCCCTCGGGTCGATATCTTTCCGGCTTGCACCACCGGAGAGCGCGCCTCATCTTGCGCCAGCCACACGTCCTGTATTCGACCACGACCCGCCTGGCCTACGTGATCGCCAGCCGGTTCTACGGGCACTTCCACTATGCCTGGTGCGCGCCGCAACCGGCGCCGGACCGGTTCGAGTTCCCCAACCCGCCCTCGTCTGACCCGCTGACAATCTACCGCAACTACGAACGCGACATTGCCGGCGGCGACGAGCATAGCGCCCAGATCACCGGCAATCGTCGCGGCTTGATCGTCGGCGCATCCGAACGCCTCCGCCAGGGCATGATGACGCCCGAGGAGTATGCCCGAATTCGGGGCATCGTCGATCAGGCCCGCCTGGCCGAATTCAAACCGCTGCTGCTGGTCATCGCCTATGCCCTCGTCGCCGATCTCGTGAAGCCGGCACCTCCCGAACAGCGTGCGCGCGCGACGTCCGAGGAGTATAATGTCGAGAACCTTCCCGGCGAGCTGTTCGACGTACTCGACCTGTCGATGTGAGGACCCCATGAACCCCGACTTCCTGGTTGCGCCCCATATTCCCCCGATGCCCGAGAAGGCGGCCGAAGACGTCGCCGTCCGGGTGATCTACTACGCTGGTCGGTTTCTGACGCACCGGATATCCCGGGGTACGTTCAAGCTGCAGCTCGACTCCGAGCGTGCGTCGGTCGTTGTCCAGGACACGGTCTTCAGGGTGCTCGACGAGGTCGAGGCGCAGGCCGGCGCGCCGATCGCCGAGCTTTCCGGCGATGTTCGCCATACCTTCACGCGACGCCTCGACAAGGAGCTGCACGAGATCGTCATGCGCGACGCGCCGCCGGTCGAGGAAATTGAGGCGATGCTCGAGGACCTCCGCAAGACGCCGTGGTACACGCGGCCGGCGGCGGCGTAGCGGCTTGGCGGTTCAGGAACCGAACCCGCCCCGCCGCCGCAGGAACGCCAGATAATCCGCCGCGCACGCGTCGGCGTGCGAGAACGGGATGCCGTGCCGCGAATGCGGCACGATCCGCAGCTCGGCGTCCGGAATCAGGCGCTGCATGGCGCGCGCGATCTCGACCGTCACGTAGGGCGAGCCGTCGGCGGCCATGATCAGCGCCGGGACGGCGATGCGCGGCAGCGCGTCCGACAGATCGACGCCCATCAACCCCTCCGCGACATTCGCCAGCACCGCCGGATCGGCCGCCGCCTGACGGACAGCGAACCAGTCGGCGGCTCCGGGCGACAACGCGCCTTCGTGGAAGCGTTCGGTCATCATCCGCGCGGCCCACGCGGCCATCCCTTCGCGCTCCAGCCGCTGGCGCCAGTCCGCCACGCGCGGCAGGTCCGATCCACGATAGGGCGCCGAACAGGTCGCGACCGACAGTACCCGGCTCGCCGACGCTCCCGACGCGACATGCAGGGCGGCGGCGCCGGCAGCCGATTCGGCGAGCAGGTGGAACCTGTCGGCGCCGGCGGCATCGGCGACAGCCAGAATGTCGGCCGCCCACGTCTCCAGCTTCCAGCCCTCTCCTGTCGGCATCGGCGAGCGTCCGAAGCCGCGACTGTCGAACCGCACGATCCGGGCGTGCGCCACCAGATGCGGCAACCAGCCGTTCCAGATTTCGCAATCCGTCGCCACGCCGTGACTCATGACGATGGTCGGCGGATCGATCAGCCAAGGTGGCGTCAGGTCGATGATCTCGGCGTGCAGGACGGCACCGCCGGCGGCCGCGACGCCCAGCGACGTTCCGGGCATGCTCAGGCGCCCACGCACGCGTCGAAGCCGGCGGCTTCCACCGCCGCGATGGCGCGCGCGACATCGGTACCATCGTCGAGGTCGACATCGCCGGACGCCAGATCGACCCGCCGGGGCGCGACCCCCGCCCGCGTCAGGGCGTTGGTGACGGCCGTCACACAGCCGCCGCAGGTCATGCCCTGCACCTTCATCACGAGCATGGCGGTTCTCCGGTTTGTTTCGAGACGCCCAATCTAGGCGCCTTTCGAGCCCGTGGAAACCAGCCGTCCACGCATGGTGTACCGCGCCGGTCGCGGTCCGGTCGGACAGCGACGAGGGCGCGGACATCGCGACGCGGGCACGGGAACGATGTCGCGTTCCGCACGGGACGGCGAGGACGGAGCCTCGCCGCTCTCTGCGCCGTTCTTTGCGTTGCGAAGTCGCGCCCAACGTGTACGCTTTCGACCAGCAGGCGGGTTGGCCTGCTCCGGACAGAACACGGCCAAAGGGGCGGCGCCGCCACCCCGCGACGGCCGGGAGGGGACATCCATGCGCCTGACACGCCGCACCGCACTCGGCCTGTTTGCAACGTCGCCCGCTTTGGCCCAAGGCCGCGACTGGCCCAACCGGCGGCTCCGGCTCGTCGTTCCGAGCGCCGCCGGCGGCTACGAGGTCTATGCCCGTATCCTCGCCCCACGGCTTGCCGAATTGCTGGGGCAGCCCGTCATCGTCGACAACAAGCCCGGCGCCAATGGCATCATCGGCATGCAGGACGTCCAGCGCAGCCCGCCCGATGGCTATACCTTCATGTTTGCCCATGTCGGCGCCATTTCAATCGGCATCAGCATCTACCCCAACATGCCGCTCGATCCCGTCGACGATCTGAGCTCGATTTCGGTGGCGGTCACCTCGCCGCTGGTCTGGCTGCTCAACCCGGCGCTGCCCCAGAAGACGATGCCGGAATTCATTGCCAAGGTACGGGCGGAACCGGGCAACTGGCGCTATGGCCTGCCCGCTTCCGGCAGCATCCCTCACCTCGTCGCCGAAGACATCAAGATCCGCCACAAGCTGGATATGCCTGCCGTGCCCTACCGCAGCACGCCGCAATCGCTCATGGCGGTGATCAGCGGCGAAGTGCCGGTCACGGTGGACAGCCTCGGCGCGAGTGCCGGGCACATCGCGGGCGGGAAGTTGCGCGCGCTGGCCGTCACCTCGCGCGAGCGTTCGGAGCGCCTGCCCGAGGTGCCGACCATGCTCGAACTCGGGCTCGATCCGCGCGAGTGGGTGGCGTGGTATGCGTTCATGGCGCCCAAGGGAACACCGGACGAGATCATCCAGCGGCTGAACACCGCGATCAATCAGGCGCTGCGCGAAGAGCCCATCGCGGAGCGCATCCGCGGACTGGGAGCTTCGCCACGCATCACGACGCCGGCCGAGACGCTCGGCTTCATCAAGGCGGAGCGTGCCGACTTCGGCGCCATCGCGAGGGCCGGCAAGATTCGCGTCGAGTAGCGCGGTCGGCGCGCCGGGGCTGGCGATAGCCCCGCGCCGGTTGGCGACGGGGCTATCGCGCTCCCTCGGACCGGACGCGTCCCGGCCCGCCGGGCGCCGTACGCGACCCTCTCGACGCTCGAATCGCGTGTTGATTGAGGGCGTCCCTTTCGGGGAGAGAAAGGTGAACCGCGTGTATCCGGGCGGAGGCGAATGGCGGCCGTTGAACGGCGTGGGACGGCGTTTCGGTTCATCATGGCGCGGCGAACCAGCCGCCTCGGGCATCGTACGTCCGATCTCCCGGCAAGCACGCATGACATCCATCGTTGGATGCGATATTGTGTAACCATCATTGCTACATTCCCTTGCGCCAAACCGGCGCAAGCCGGCAAGGAATCGAACCATGCCCGCCGCCACGACAACGGCCGTGCGCCGAGCCAGTCCCAAGGCCACGCGCCTGGTCGCCCGATTGACGTCACAGCAGAAAGACCTGTTCCAGCGCGCGGCCGACCTCGAAGGCCGCTCGCTGACCGACTTCGCTATATCGGCGCTGAACGAGGCCGCCCATCGCAGCCTGACCAATCACCAGGTGTTGGAGTTGAGCGTGCGTGACAGCGAATCGTTCGCTCGCGCGCTCCTGGCGCCCGCCGCCCCGTCGCCGGCGTTGCGCGCCGCCGCCGCTCGACATCGCGAGCTGATTGGCAGGTAAGGTGGTGCCCGCCGTTCCCCCGTTTCGGGTCGAACCGCTGGGGGCGGAGCACGACAGAACCGGATTCGATTGCGGCAACGAGACGCTCGATCGCTATTTCCGCGACCGTATCGGCCAGGACTCCAGACGCCGCCTTGCGACACCCTTCGTGCTGCTGGAAACCGGAACGACGATCATCGCCGGCTTCTACACGTTATCGGCCGAAGGCGTGG
>CAMDVZ010000391.1 GCA_945878895.1 Caenispirillum bisanense
CCCAGCGAAGCGAGATGCCCTGTCTGTCGATCATGCCCTCGCTGTTAAGGCAGTACTCCGGGTCACGGAAGCCGGTCCGCCCGAGTCACTCCGCCGCAGCCCAACCGTCAGGCAGATTCACTTATCTTGGCGGCTGTCCTAACGGGCCGGATCGGCGATGAATTTCGTCCGGCACCCGGCGCTGCAGAAATGGAAGGTCTTTCCGTCGTGGTCGGCGCGGTGTCCGGACGTGGCCCGGTCGACCGTCATCCCGCACACCGGGTCCTTCGCGTCGCCCTTCGAGGCCGCCGCCGCGTGGCAGCAGCGGCGGGCATGGGTTTCCTGGTCCTTGCCGTGCGTCATCGCGATCTTCCGAACATATACCCCATGGGGGCGTCCGATGGGGTGTCCAATGGACTTGCCGTCTACCCGGCAGGGGTATCGTGCAGGCATGCGGCCAGAGACAAAATCCTCCTGCCTGAAAAGGCTCAACCGTATCGAGGGCCAGGTGCGCGGCATCGGGCGCATGGTCGAGGACGACCGGTACTGCATCGACGTGATGACGCAGATATCGGCCGTCCAGGCCGCCCTGAAGCGGGTGATGGACGAGGTCCTGAAGGACCACGTCGCGCACTGCGTCGAACACGCCATCGCGTCGGGCGACGCCGCGAGCCAGCGCGAGAAGATCGCCGAGCTGATGGAGGTGCTCGGGCGTCTCAAACCCTGACTCGCGGCCGTTGCCTCGCGAATACGATGGCGTGGATGGACGGTTGCTAGCTCTTCGGGGGATGCATCTGGTCGTGGGGGCCGATCGTGCAAGCCGATCCCGTCGTCGAAGCGTCGAGAATGGTGCCCGTCTTGTCGGTCTCGAAATTGACCATGCAGTTGCGCACGCGGGTGTGCGGGTGCCCCTTGGTCCATTCCATCGTGTTGTCGGAGAACTGGTAGCCGATCATCTTGCCGCCCGCGACCATCGGATAGCCGTGGTGCAGCCGCCCCCACGACGCGATCAGCTGGCGCTCCTGGCTGCCGATCCCGTCCTTCACGTTCAGATCCTTTACCGTCCCGGTCTGGGCGCAGGCCGCCACGGCGACGCCGAGGGCTGCGAGCGTCAGGAAGACGCCGACCTTGCGGCCGGTCCGGCGGGGCGGTGCTTCCGGGTTCGTCGTCGCGGTTCGCAGGGTCATTGGATCGTTCCTCTTCCGGTTTGCAAACGCCAGACACCGTGCTGCAAACGGCAGGCATCGGACGCGTCGTTGCCGCCCCGTTGCCGTTGGGCGAAGCGTTCCGTCGGGCGATCGGGACGCGTGTGGCTCGCCTCTCTCGCGAGCCCGTCACCCTACCGACGCGATCGACGCGCCGATGTTCAAAAGAACACATCTGATTCTCGACGGCATTGATGTGGATCAAGGTGCCGACAGGCAGGATGACTTATCCGATACCGTCGCGACGCATCGCGCGTCGTAAGGAGACTTTCCATGCGGATCACCGCCACGCTCTTCGCCGCGGCCTTGGTTGCCGTCGCCCCTCTCGTCGTCGGGGCGCAGACGCGTCCCGCCGAAGATCCCCACCACCCCGACAAGGCGCAGGCGTCCCCGCAACACGCGCCGGCGGGCGCGCAGCGCGGCGGCATGGACACGATGGGTGGCGACATGGGCCGCATGATGGCCGCGATGCACGGCCAGACGATGGGGGGCATGCCGGTCCGTCACGTCGAGGGCCGCCTCGCGTTCCTCAAGGTGGAACTGAAGATCGCGTCCGCCCAGGAGACCGCCTGGAATGGCTTCGCCGACGCCGTCAGGAGCGCCGCGAAGGCCATGACGCCGCCGATGGCACATGCGACCGGCGCGCCCGCCATGACGCCGCCCGACATGCTGGCGCACCACGAGAAAGCGCTCGCCGCGCGGCTCGAGCGGATCCGGGCCATGAAGGGACCTCTCGGCGCGTTGTACGCGACGCTCGACGACGCGCAGAAAAAGACCGCCGCCGAGTTGCTCGCTGGGCCCATGGGCATGATGTAACGCCCCGCGAGCGCATCGGCGAAATCGTCGGCGCGCTCGCGGCGGCCGGAGGTGGCCGACATGATCCACGACGAAACAACCCCATGGTGGCGGACACGATCGGCGATCGTGCTGTTTGCGTTCATTGCCATCGCCGGTTTCTTCGTGCTCGCCGGACACACCGCGCACGTGTTGGGCGCGCTGCCCTATCTGTTGATCCTCGCCTGCCCGCTGATGCATCTGTTCCACGGCCACGGCGGTCGACACGACCACGCCAAGCCGCGGGACGCCGGCGAGGCGCCACCGGGTCCACCGGAGGGCGGGCGATGACCCACGATGGCCCGCCGGCCTATGGACTGTGGTCGCTGGCGATCCTCAACAGTCTGGTCTTCATCGTCTTCGCCTTCAGCTTCGCGCGGCCCGGGACGCCACGTGACTGGCGCTCCTTCGGCGCCTTCTCCGCCTTCATCGTCGCGCTGTTCGTGGAGATGTACGGCCTGCCGCTCACCGTCTACGCGCTGTCGGGCTGGCTCCAGAGCCGCTTTCCGGGACTCGACCCACTGTCGCACGATGCCGGGCACCTGTGGTGGACGATATTCGGCATGGGCGGCAACCCGCATTTCGGGGTGCTTCATATTCTCAGCAGCGTGCTGATCGCGTGCGGCTTCGTCCTGATCGGCGCGGCCTGGCCCGTGCTCCATGCCGCACAGCGCGCGCACCGGCTCGCGACCACCGGCGTCTACGCCCGCGTGCGCCATCCCCAGTACATTGGCTTCATCACTATCATGCTCTGCTTTCTATTCCAGTGGCCCACGATCCTGACGCTCGCGATGTTTCCTGTGCTCGTCTTCATGTACGTCCGGCTGGCCCGCCTCGAGGAGGCAGAGGCGCGAGCGGCATTCCCGGACGCCTACGAGGCCTATGCCGCCGCGACGCCGGGATGGATTCCGCGTCTGGATCCGATCGCGTCGACCGGGTAGACCAGCGCGCCGAGTGACCCGGGCGCGGTCACTTCGGACGTCCATGGCGACGTCCGACGAATGCGAACCCCATGGCGGGCACGACCAGCCACTGCATCAGCGGCGAGAGCCCGGTGCCCAGCAGGGGCACCGTTGGCATAAGGGTCGAATAGGCCCCGCTTTTCCGGACCTCCGTGTTCCACCATTCGCTGGCGACCGTGTAGCCGACGCCGACGACCACGGTCGTGACCATCACGGCGATGAATCGCTCGGACGGCCAGGCCGGACGGCCGAGCGCGAGCCAGGCGACGAGCAGCGAGGCGCTCGCGATCATCGCGTCGCCCGCCGTGCAGTGAAGGACGGCGAAAGCGATCGCGCGTGGCTCGTCGGTCCGCCAGATCGTGTAGAGCGGCAATTGCAGCGTTTCCCAGACCAGATGGAGTGCGACCACGACGCCGAGGTAGAGCGCGGCGGGCCGGGGCTGTCCCCGTCGTGTGGATGGGCTCATTGGATTGCTCCACGCCGGCATGGCGCTCGGTGCCGACGCGCGGTCCGTCCACCGTCGAGCATGGATGGATCGACGCGATGTCGGACCGGCGCGTCGAATTCGTGAATGGCACGCAGCGATAGCACGTGCGTCCCGCTCGCGGCGAGCAGACCCCGTTCGGCGGCGGGATCAAGGACGCGCAGGGCGCGCGGTGGAAGGCGGTGGACGCGTCCGACGACCGCGCGGCGACGCGGGCACCGACCCACCGCGCCGCGCGGATCGTCGATTCCGGCGGCGACGCCCGGGAACCGGCCGCGCCGGCTTGCGAAGTTCGCCGGCAGGGCTTGCCGCCCGGCGACAATGGCGGTGGAACCTTTGGCCGCCGCGCGCGTTGCGACTCGTGGTCCCGTCCGGCGAACGTCGACCGACGTTCCGGTCTTTCAAACGGACCAGCAGGAGAATCCCATCGTGCGCACCGCCACAGCCGTCTTCGCCGCCATCGTGTGCGCGGCTTTCGCCTCGGCCGCCTCGGCAGAGAACGACAAGGACAAGGGCCGCGGCGGTGACCGCGGCGGGCCCAAGTCCGAGCGCGGCGACCACGACAACGATCGTGGACACGGTCGGGACAAGGGCGAGGAGCGCAGCGCGCCGTCGCCGGTCTTCGTCGTGCCCCACCACCAGATCGTGATCGTCGACCGCGATCGCGACCGGGTGTGCAGCTACTATCGCGACGAATACGCCGCGGGCCGTTGCCCGCCCGGCCTCGACCGCAAGAACAACGGCTGCATGCCGCCGGGACTGGTGAACCGGGGATGGGTGGCGGGGCAATACCTGCCGCCGCAGGTCGTCTACCATCCGATGCCGCCGGTGCTGTGGCAGCAACTGACGCCACCGCCGCATGGCTACGAATACGTACGCGTCGACCAGGAAATCCTGCTGCTGCTGATCGGCACACGCCTGATCGCGGGCTCGCTCGGCAATCTTGGCAGCTTTGGTCCGTAGGGCAGCTTGCCGGGAACCGTCGGCGTCGCGGCCCTTTCGCGACGACGCCCCGGCCCTCACTCCGCCAGCGTGCCCGACAGCCGCTCCACGGCGTCGGTATA
>CAMDVZ010000392.1 GCA_945878895.1 Caenispirillum bisanense
CCACGACCGGCCACCGACGACGCCCGGGAGCCGCCAAAACGCTGTCCCGAGACATCGCCGGGACGCCCCCGACACGACCGCGCGGTCCGCCGAGGCCCGCCCGGGGCGAACTTTCTCGCCCGTTCACCTCAGTCCGACAGGCTGCTAGAAGATGCCTTCGAGCAGGCCGCGGCGGCGGCGTTCGATCTTCGGCGTGGCGCCCGACGGATCGGTCCCCTGTGCCTGGGCGGCGCGCAACCGTGCCTGCTCGGCAGCGGGATCGAGGAGGGTTCCCGGCTGCGGCGCGTCGCGCCAGAAGATCAGCGAATCGATGAACGTGCGATCGCTGTCGGCGAGCAACCGGCTGTCGCGGTCGACCTGCAGGCGGATGTTCGGATCCGCGCCCGCCTGGCCCGCGCGCGCCAGAAGCGCCGTCTCGGCCTGGCTGCCGGTGGCGACGGTCGCCGCGGGGGGACGACCACCACGCCCGGCCGGTGCCGGCGGCGGCTGCAACGCCGCGCGCGCCACGGCCTGCGGCGTCTGGTCGCCGGGACGTGTCGCACCCGGCCGCGGCGGCCGCAGATCGGCGTTGGGCGGCATCGTGAGCGGCGTGTGCGAGACCACGCGGAACTCGTCGGGCGACTGCTTCTTGCCGCCGCCGACGACGCCGTCGAGCATGCCGCACGCCGACAGGGCGAGGCCCGCCAGTGCCGCGGTCACCAGATTCACGATCTTGCGATTCATTTTCGTACCTCGTCCGACCGTTGTCCCGGTCCGGCTTCCGCCGGCATCTCCCCCGGTCTACGCCGCGCCGTTCCCGAGAACAGCGACTCGGCAAGCAGCACCACGACGCCGATCACGATCGCGGCGTCCGCGACGTTGAAGGCCGGCCAATGCCACCGGCCGACGTGAAAATCGGCGAAATCGAACACCGCCCCCCAGCGGGCGCGGTCGATAACATTGCCGATCGCGCCGCCGATGACAAGACCGATGGCCAGCGACGACATCAGGGTCTCGGCCCGGCGCAACCAGACATACAACCCGACGCAGATCGCCAAGGCGACCATCGACAGCACCCAGGGCGGCAATGCCTGGGAGCCGCCCAGCATGCCGAAGCTGACGCCGCGGTTCCACACCATCACCAGATCGAAATAGTTCGGCACGACCTCGATGTGTCCGGCGCGCAGCAGAATGTCCTGCAGCAGGGCCTTGGTGAACTGGTCGATCGGCACGACCGCGACGGCCAGCCACAAAGCGAGCCGGACGCGCGAATCGCGTCGGGCGGCGCGCAGTTCGGACCGCGCGCCCATCAGGCCACCGCCTTCGGGTCGGCGCTCACCGCCGTCTCGCAGCGCAGGCATAGCGTCGCGTGCCGGCTCGAACGACCCACTTCGGGCAAGACCTGCCAGCAGCGGGCACATTTCTCGCCCGCCGCCCGGCCCGGCGCGACGCCTACTCCCGGCACGTCGGCGATGGCGAAAGTACCCGCCTGCGCGTCGCCCTCGACCAGCGTCGCGGTCGACACGATGCAGATCTCGGCGAGATCGAGCCCGGCCAGCGCCTCGATGTAGTCGCGCGTGGCGTGGACGGTCGGACTGGCCTGGAGCGAGGAGCCGATCCGCTTCTCGACCCGCTCCAGTTCGAGGGCTCCGGTCACGACCCGGCGCAGCGCGCGGATCTTGCGCCACTTCTCCGCCAGCGCCTCGTCGCGCCAGTCCGCCGGCATGGCCGGAAACAGACGAAGGTGGACGCTCTCCTCGCCACCGTCGGTGGCGGCCGACGGTCGCGCCAGCCAGGCCTCCTCCGCGGTGAAGCAGGCGAGCGGCGCCAGCCACGCGGTGATGAAGGAGAACAATTCCGACAGCACCGTGCGGGCAGCGCGTCGACGGACGGAGTCCATGCCGTCGCAGTAAAGCGCGTCCTTGCGGATGTCGAAATAGAAGGCCGAGAGATCGACCGCGCAGAAATTGTGCAGCTGCGTGGAGATCAGGTGGAAGTCGAAATCCTCGACGGCCTGGCGGAACTGGCCGTCGAGCTCGGCCATGCGATGAAGCACCCAGCGCTCAAGCTCCGGCATGTCCTTCGCCGCGACCCGTTCGGCGTCGCCGAAACCGGCGATGCTGCCGAGCAGGTAGCGCAGCGTGTTGCGCAGCCGCCGATAGGACTCCGCGTGCAGCTTAAGGATCTCCGGCCCGATCCGCTGGTCCTCGACATAGTCGGACCCGACCACCCAGAGCCGCAGGATATCGGCCCCGTACTGGTCGCAGACCGCTTGCGGCGCCGTCACGTTGCCGAGCGACTTCGACATCTTGCGGCCCTGCTCGTCGAGCGTGAAGCCGTGCGTGAGCACCGCCTCGTAGGGCGCCCGGCCGCGCGTGCCGCAGCTTTCCAGCAGCGAGGAATGGAACCAGCCGCGATGCTGGTCCGATCCTTCGAGATAGAGCGAGGCCGGCCACTTCAGTTCAGGACGGCCCTCCAGCGTGAAGGTGTGGGTCGAGCCCGAATCGAACCAGACGTCGAGAATGTCCATGACCGGCACGTAGCGCGCGGGGTCGTGCTCGGCCCCGAGAAACCGGCGTGGATCTGCCTCGAACCAGGCGTCGGCGCCATTCTCGCGAAAGGCCGCGACGATGCGATCCATCGTCGCCTGGTCGCGCAGCGGCTGGCCGGTCTGCTGGTCAACGAACACCGCGATCGGCACGCCCCAGGCGCGCTGGCGCGAGACGCACCAGTCGGGCCGCTGCTCGATCATCGAACGCAGGCGGGTCTGGCCGGCCGGCGGCACGAAGCGCGTGTCGTCGATCGCCTTGAGCGCCACCTCGCGCAAGGTGCCGGGAATGCCCGCGATCTCGCCGTCCATGGCGATGAACCACTGCGGCGTGCAGCGGAAGATCACCGGCGCGCGCGAACGCCACGAATGTGGATAGGAGTGGGTCAACGAGCCCTTGGCGAGCAGCCCGCCGACCGCCGACAGTCGCGAGATCACGGCACCGTTGGCGTCGCCCGGGCCGCCGAGATCGTTGTATACGCGCTTGCCCGCGAACAGCGCGACGCGAGGGTAGTAGACGCCATCGTCGGCGACGAAATCCTCGGCCGCAATGCCGTGTTTGCGCCCCAGCTCGAAGTCGTCGGCGCCGTGGCTGGGCGCGATATGGACGACGCCGGTGCCGGTGTCGGTGGTCACGAAGTCGCCCGCGAGTACCGGCGTGTCGCGGCCATAGAACGGGTCGAGCCCGGCGAACGGATGGGCGCAGATCGTGCCCACGAGATCGGCGCCCTTGAACGGGGCACCAGCCGACAGGCCGACGATTTTCGCGGCCGCCTTGACGGCGTCCGCGAGAGCCACCGCCAACACCAGCCGCTCGCCGACCTTCGCCGCCGATCCCTCGGCGACCTCCTCGACGACGTGGACGGCGTAGTCGATGTCGGCGCCGACCGCGAGCGCGCGGTTGGCCGGAATCGTCCACGGCGTCGTGGTCCAGATGACGATGGCGGCGCCGTCCAGCTCCGGCCGCGACGCCTTCGTCACCGGAAAGCGGGCGTGGAGCGTGATCGATTTGTGGTCGTGGTATTCGACCTCGGCCTCCGCGAGCGCAGTCTTCTCGACCACCGACCACATCACCGGCTTGGACCCCTTGTAGAGGCCGCCGTTCATCAGGAACTTGCCGAGTTCGCCGACGATGGCGGCTTCGGCCTCGTAGGCCATCGTTGTGTAGGGGTTTTCCCAGTCGCCGATCACGCCCAGGCGCTTGAACTCGGCCTTCTGGACGCCGATCCAGCGGTCGGCGAAGGCCCGGCACTCGCGGCGGAATTCCACGACCGGCACCTGGTCCTTGTCCTGGTTGCGGGCGCGGTATTCTTCCTCGATCTTCCACTCGATCGGCAGGCCATGGCAATCCCAGCCCGGCACGTAATGGGAGTCCTTGCCCATCATCTGCTGGCTGCGGACGATCACGTCCTTGAGGATCTTGTTGAGTGCGTGGCCGATGTGGAGGTTGCCGTTGGCGTAGGGCGGGCCATCGTGAAGGATGAATTTCTCGCGGCCCTTCGATCGGGCGCGCAGGCGCTCGAACAGGCCAAGCTTCTCCCAGGCGGCGAGGATTTCCGGTTCCTTCTTCGCCAGGCCGGCACGCATCGGAAACGGCGTTTCCGGCAGGAAAACGGTGTTCTTGTAGTCGATTGTCACGGTGGGACCCGTCGGTCGGTGGCGCCATGCCACGACGGGCACGGCGCAAGATGGCGCGGAAAAACGGCGAAAATCAGCCCGGCCGCGAAAAGCGGACCGGGCCGCTAATTCGTCCGCTGGAGGCCCGCCGGGCGGGTATCTGGAGCGCCTTGCACATGGTGGCCCAAGATAGGGACCGGTCCGCCGGGGGTCAAGACACGCCCGGCCCCGGTCCTAGGGCCTGTCCTCAATTGAGGCAAATGAGTGCGGCGACGAGGTGGACGGCGGCGAGATAGTTGCGCGCGGTCTTGTCGTAGCGGGTGGCGATGGCCCTGTACTGCTTGAGGCGGGCGAAGAAATTCTCGATCAGA
>CAMDVZ010000393.1 GCA_945878895.1 Caenispirillum bisanense
GGAGCTGGAGCGCAAAGCGATTCCGAAAACGACGCCCCTCCGGGTCGCGTCGGGGCGTTCCTGCCGTGCTTGCAATTTTCCACGAAATTTACTATATTAATTTTCATGGACAAGAAACACCCACTTCCCCTCCTCGCCCCTTGTCCAGGTCAACGACCGGAGGGGTGGGGGTGAAACTGGACGGCCGGCACTTTCGCCCGACCTGTTTCGAACGATTTCAAGCCCTTGCCGAGGCCCCGGCCGGCCGTTTCCGTCCAATGGCTGGACGCAGGGCCGTCCGATCGGATGGGCTCGCGGGGTCGCGACCGGCTATGATGGCGCGGTGACCAGCCCCGCCCCCGCCGCGCCACCGCCGCCCGCCAGCCGTCTCGACGGCGCCACCCGCCGTGCCATCGCGGGCCTCGCGGTGACGCAGATCATCGGCTGGGGCACCACCTTCCATCTGCCCGCCGTGCTGGGCGACCAGATGGGGGCGTCGCTGGGGTTGCCGGGCGAGGTGATTTTCGGCGGTGTCTCGATGATGCTGATCGGCGGCGCCATCGCGGCACCCCGGGTCGGCGTCAGGCTCGACCGGCTGGGCGGTCGGCGGATCATGGCCCTGGGCTCGATCCTGATGGCGCTGGCGCTGGCGACCATCGCGCTCGCCCACGGGCCGCTGGTGTATCTCGCGGGCTGGACCATCGTCGGGCTCGCCATGCCGATGGCGCTGGGGGCCGGCGCCCACACCGCCCTCGCCCAGGTCGCCGGCGGCAACGCGCGTCGCGCGATGAGCATCTTGCTGTTCTTCACCGGCCTGCCCTCGTTCTTCTTCTGGCCGCTGGCGAGTTTCCTCGAACCGCTGCTGGGCTGGCGCGTCACGACTTTGATTTTCGCCGCCATGCACGTCGTGGTCTGCGTGCCGATCCATCTCGCGGTGCTGCCGAAAAATGCACCGGTCTGGCGCGGCGCGAGCGGTGCCGGCGCGGCCGAGGAGACGGGCCTGCCCGAAACGGCGCGGCGGCGCGCCTTCTGGCTGCTGGCCGCCACCCTGTCCTTCAGCGGCATGATCTCGTGGGGTCTCGCGCTGCACACGATCGGCCTGCTCAAGGCGCTCGGCCTGCCGGCCGCGACCGCGGTGTTCGTGGCCTCGCTCAGCGGTCCGGTGCAGGCCAGCGCCCGGCTGGGCGAGTTCGTTTTCGGCCAGCGCGCCTCCGCCATCGTCACCGGCCTGGTGGCCGCCGCGGTGATGCCGCTCGCCTTCGTGGCCCTGCTGATCGCCGGCGCCTCGACCACCACGGCGACCGTGTTCGCGATTTTCTACGGCGTCTCCAACGGCCTGATGACGCTGGCGCGCGCCACCATGCCGCTCGCCCTGTTCGGCCGCCGCGACTACGGCGCCTGGACCGGCAGGCTGACGACGCCGCAGAACATCATGTTCGCGGCCTCCCCCATCGTGTTCGCCGCCGTACTCTCGCGCGAGGGGCCGGTGGCCACCCTGTGGCTCGGCCTCGCGGTGTCGTTCGGCGCGGTGCTGGCGGTGGTCGCGCTCGGCAGCCACGCGCGCAAGAGCCGGGGCGGTTGAGGCTCACGCCAGCATGCGTCTCCAGAACGCGACCATGTCCTCGCGGAACAGGGTCGCCAGCTCGGGCGTGCCGCCGATCCCGGCGCCCTTGACGCCGTAGCCGGCCTTGATGGCGAGGATCATCAGGTCGCGGTCGACCAGCGCCGGATCGGCCGTGCCGGAGAAGGGATGGACGAAGGCGCCATCGTCTGCGACGTAAACGGTCGGTGCGCCGGGCGAGACAGACGCCTCCTCGATCCGCCACACCGGCGGTCCGCGGTCGAAGCTGTGGTGGGCACCGTCGACCAGCCGCATCGTCGCCTCGCCGCCGGCCAGCCGCATCGCCTGGACGTGGCCCTGCACCTGCTGCGGTAGGCACCACTGGTCGCGGTCGCCGATGATGCAGCGCACGACCGTGTCGCCGATCGAGGGATCGCGGAACTGGTGGCCGCACCACGGATAGGCCGCGTACACGGCCCGGAGCCTCGGACCGCTGCCCATGACGGGATCGGCAAACCGCCGCGCCGCAGCGCCCAGGACGGCGGCGCCACCCCGGCTGTGACCCTGGGCGCCGATCCGCGTCGGGTCGATTTCGGGCAGCCCGGCCAGCACCTTCATCGCCATCAGCACGTCGAGCGCGCTGGCGGCGAAGGAGAACTGCGTCTGGTTGGCGACCGTCGAGGTGACGCCGCGGGCGCCGAACGGATCGAGCACGAAGGCAGCGATGCCAATCCCGGTCAGCGTCTCGGCATGGGCGAGATGGGAGGGCGCCACCGCCAGGCTGCCCGGCACGACCATCACGACGGGCACGCGGCCCGTCGCGCCAGGCGGCAGGAACAGCTTGCCGTCGAGCACGACGGTGGGCGCCGCCGCAAGGGCGTTGACGGCCTGGTGGTAGTTGCGCGGGTTGGCGCTCGGCACCTCGATCGCGCGGCCCTGGCTGCCGTTGGCGAAAACGATGGTCCGGTCGCGGAAGCGCTGGCTGGCGGTGTCGGTCATGTGGTCCTCCCGCCCTCGACTGTCGCACGCGACGGGGCAGCGCGAAACCGCCGCCGGCCCGCCGTTTGCATAGTTGGCCACGCGCCTCTAGTGTCGCTCCGTCGCCAACGGGCGGCGAGCAGGGGCCGGAGTCGCCGGGGGAGCAGGGTTTGTCGTCAGCAGCGCGTCTGGCCGTCGATATCGGCGGCACCTTCACCGATGTCGTCCTCGAAGTCAGCGATCCCGCGGCCGGCGGCAAGCGCCTGACCCGCAAGCTGCTGACCACGCCGCGGGCGCCGGAGCTGGCGGTGATCGAGGGCACCCGCGCCATTCTCGCCGATTCCGGCCTCGCCTTCGCCGACATCGGCGTCTTCATGCACGGCACGACGCTCGCCACCAACGCCATCATCGAGCGCAAGGGCGCGATAACGGCCCTGATCGCGACCGACGGCTTTCGCGATATTCTCGAGATCGCCTACGAAAGCCGCTACGACCAGTACGACATCTTCATCGAGAAGCCCCGGCAACTGGTGCCCCGCGCACTGCGTTTCACCGTGCCCGAACGCATGGACGTGCATGGCGCGGTGCGCCTGCCGCTCGACGAAGCGGCGGTGACGGCGCTGGCCGGCCCGTTGCGCGACGCCGGGGTCGGTGCCGTCGCCATCGCCTTCCTGCAGTCCTACGCCAACGCCGACCACGAGCGCCGCGCCCGCGACCTCCTCCAGGCGGCACTGCCGGCGCTGTCGGTCACGGTCTCCAGCGAGGTCTGCCCCGAGGCGCGCGAATACGACCGCACCTCGACCGCCGTCGCCAACGCCTACATCCAGCCGCTGATGGCGGGATACCTGGCGCGCCTGCGCGATGGCTTCGCGGCCGAGGGCTTCGCCGGCACGATCTATCTGATGACGTCGGGCGGCGGGCTGACGGCGCTGGAAACCGCGCGACGCTTCCCGATCCGGCTGGTCGAGTCCGGCCCGGCCGGTGGCGCCATTCTCGCCGCCAACATCGCGGCCCAGCTCGGCGAGGAACGCGTGCTGTCCTTCGACATGGGCGGCACGACGGCCAAGATCTGCCTGATCGAGAAGTTCGAGCCCTTCAAGTCGCGCACTTTCGAGGTCGACCGCGCCGCGCGGTTCCTGAAGGGCAGCGGCCTGCCGGTGCGCGTGCCGGTCATCGAAATGGTCGAGATCGGCGCCGGCGGCGGCTCGATCGCCCGCGTCGACGAACTCAGGCGCATCGTGGTTGGACCCGACAGCGCCGGTTCCGAGCCTGGCCCCGCCTCCTATGGCCGCGGCGGCCTGCTGCCGACGGTAACGGATGCCGACGTCGTGCTGGGCAAGATCGACCCGACCCGCTTCGCCGGCGGATCGATCCAGCTCGACGTCGAAGCCGCCCGCCGCGCCGTCGAGTCGGCGATCGGCGAGAAGCTGTCGCTGACTCCCGAGATGGCGGCCTATGGCGTCGGCGAGATCGTCGACGAGAACATGGCCAACGCCGCCCGGGTGCATGCCGTCGAGCGCGGCGAAACCGTCGCGGGCCACACCTTGATCGCCTTCGGCGGCGCCGCTCCGCTGCACGCAGCACGACTGGCCGAGAAGCTCGGCATCGACCGCATCGTCGTCCCCGCCAATGCCGGCGTCGGCTCGGCCGTCGGCTTCCTCCAGGCGCCGGTCGCCTACGAGCTCGTGCATAGCCGCTACATGCGGCTGGACCGCTTCGATGCCGCCGCCGCCAACGCCCTGCTCGACGCGATGAGCGCCGAAGCCGGTGGCATCGTGGCGCCGGGCGCCCGCGGCCGGAAGGTGACCGAGAAGCGCCTCGCCTACATGCGCTACATCGGCCAGGGCCACGAGATCGCCGTCGCCCTGCCCGACCGGCCGCTGGTCGCCACCGACATCGACACGCTGCGCGCGGCCTTCGAACGCGAGTATTCGGCCCTGTTCGAGCGCTTCATTCCCGGTGCCGTGATCGAGGCGATGAGCTGGTCGG
>CAMDVZ010000394.1 GCA_945878895.1 Caenispirillum bisanense
AGATCGCGTTCCTCGACGCTCAGCCGCACGACATACTTCTTTATCGAGATATCACTCCCGGACATGATCGCCTCCCTCGCTGGTGTCGCGAGCAGAGAGACTCACAAAATCCACGCCCTTTCAAATTAATTGAAGCGAGCGACTAGTGAGCAAGGCGATCAATGTCAATCGGCCCGAAACAGGCGCTCTTCGCGGAGTTTGCGGCGGTGGCCCGGGCGATGGGGCATCCGCACCGCCTGGAGATTCTCGAACATCTGGCGCAGGGCGAGCGGAGCGTCGACGCGCTGGCCGGCAAGACCGGCCTGTCGGTCGGCAATGCCTCGCAACATCTTCAGCAGCTGAGGCGCGCGGGGCTCGTCGGCGCGCGGCGAAACGGCAAGTTCGTCCTCTACGGTCTCGCCGACGACACCGTCCTGCGGTTGTTCGCCATGCTGCGACAGGTCGCCGAACGCAACGTCGCGGCGGTCGACCGGATTGTCCGGGGTTACTTCGCCGACCGTGACGCGATGGAACCGGTGTCGCGTCCGGAGTTGCTGGAACGCTGTCGGACCGGTCTCGTGACGGTCCTCGACGTCCGGCCCGCCGACGAGTTCGAGCGCGGGCATCTGCCAGGCGCCGTCAATATCCAGATCGCGGACCTCGCAGTCCGGCTCGCGGAGTTCGATTCGGCGCGCGAGATCGTCGCCTATTGTCGCGGTGCCTACTGCGTGCTGTCGTTTGAGGCGGTGGCGACCCTGCGCGCCGCGGGCCTGACGGCCCATCGGCTGGAAGACGGCTTCCCGGAGTGGAAAGCGGCCGGACTGGAGGTCAACGTCGGACCGGCCCCATGACCCGCCGAGCGGCCCGCGGGAGTCGGAACCGGCGCGGCAGATGATATGCGGGGTGTCCGCCCGCTCGATCGTGCGACGCGTGCGTTGCCGTCGATACGCCGAATGGTCGCCTCTCCCGACTCATATCGTCCAACATCCATGGCCGGGAGACGCGCCGATCATCGTCGCGATCAGCGGCAACGGCGATTTCGTTGCATTGCTACACGAACGCCGCGACGTGTACATAGCCACCTCGAACGCCCCGCCGCGACGCGGCGCGACGAGGAAAGCCCGCGATGCCGAAAGCCAAGCCATCGGGTCCGCCGCCGACCGCCGACACGCCCGGGGAGCATCTCAGCCGCACCGGACGCATGCTCGGCACGCCCGACGAATTGCTGCTGCGCGAGACCTTGCAGCACTACGTCACGGGCCTCGTGGAGGCGCGTGGCCTGACGCAAGCCGGGATCGCCAAGCTGCTCAAGCTGCATCTGCCCGACGTGTCGGCGCTGGTGAACCGCAAGTCGCTGCTGCGCTTCTCGACCAAGCGGCTGATCCGCTTCCTGACCCTGCTCGACCACGACGTCGAGATCGTGGTGCGGCCCAAGAAGACGGGCCAGCCGCGCGGCCAGGTCAGCATCGTCGTGCAGTAGGGCGAGCGGGCCGACGCGATGCCCGCAGGGAGGCCGACGTACGCGGCGATCGGGATGCCCGCCTCCTCGCGGCTTGGTGCTTTCTCGCCCCCGGCGCTGCGGCGGAGCCGAGGACGTGCGTGGCCGGGCGCTGTTTCGAGGACGACACCACGCAGGTGTTCGTGCGGCTGCGCGACGCCGCCGGGCATGTCGCGACCTTCGATACCGACAGGCGTTTCCTCGCCCGCGATATCGCCCACCGGATTTCCCCACCGCCCTTGCCGCAGTCGCCGCTGGCGCTGCTCGAACTGAAACGCCCCTACCGGCCGGTGGAGCTCGCCGTGTATTTCGCGACGCCGACGATCATGGGCTGGGCGTCGGCGATGGCCGGACCGGCCGGCGGCACGACGGAACGGCCGGCGCTCGGCTTCGTGGCGTTCTCCGACGACCGGCTCGTGGCCGAACGCATGGCGCGGCTGATTGCGGGTGCGAAGCCACGCTTCGCCCGCCCGGATGCGGCGGTCGAGACCGTTGCCTTGCCCGGGCCGTCCGGTACGACCGGTGGCCAGCGCCTCGTGACGCGCGTGGCGGACGCCTATTTCCTCTGCGAGACAGGATCGGCCGGCTATGTCTGCCGGCACGAATGGGGAAGTTGCGGCGCCATTCGCCAGATGATCGGACTGGCGTCGCCGCTCGTGGAGCAATGGCGGACGTTGCGCGACAAGGCGCTGGGCGTCGCGATCCATCGCCTGACTTGCGCGCCGCCCGGCGGTTCGCGATAGGCCGAGGCGGACGCCCCGAGCTGATTAATACCTAATTTTAGTGTTCTATTTCCTATTTGACACTCACGAACGGCCATTTTATCTAGAAGCACATCGCGCCGATTTGAGCTTCAGCCTGCGGGCGCGTTACAAATGCGGCTAAAGCGTTGGGCAATCCCGCCCAGCATCGGCTGCGGCGGGTTTTTCATGCCGGCGATCCAGATCGTCGGGTGCGAACGATCCGCTTCGAGAATCAGAGGAGCAGGATCGTGAACCACGTCGACAACACTCCCATCATCGCCCGCCGCGCCATGCTGATGGGCCTCGCCACCCTGCCGCTGGCCGGCGGAGCGGCCCTGGCGCAGACCGCCAAACCGAAGGAAATTTCCCTCGACTGGGCCTACTACAATCCGGTCTCGCTCGTCCTCCGGCGCCAGGGCTGGCTCGACGACGAGCTCAAGCGCGACGGCATCGCGGTGAAATGGGTGCATTCGCTGGGCAGCAACAAGGCGCTGGAGTTCCTCGCCGCCCGTGCCATCGATTTCGGCTCCACCGCCGGCGCCGCGGCCCTGCTGGCGCGCGTCAACGACAGCCCGATCCGCTCCATTTACGTCTACTCGAAGCCGGAATGGACGGCGCTGGTGACGCGGCCGGACTCCGGAATCAAGACGGTGGCCGACCTCAAGGGCAAGCGCGTCGCCGTCACCCGCGGCACCGACCCCTACATCTTCCTGCTGCGCGTTCTCCAGGAAGCGAAGCTGACCGAGCGCGACATCAAGCCGGTCCTGCTGCAACATGCCGATGGCCGCGCCGCGCTCGAAAAGGGCGACGTCGACGCCTGGGCCGGGCTCGACCCGATGATGGCGCAGGCGGAGCTGGAGAAGGGCGCGGTGCTGTTCCATCGCAACGCCAATCTCAACACCTACGGCGTCCTGAACGTGCGCGAGAAATTCGCCGCCGACCACCCCGAGCTGGTCCATCGCGTGCTCGCCGTCTACGAGCGCGGCCGCCGCTGGGCGCTCGCCAACCCGGCCGAGCTGCGCAAGTTCCTCGCCGAGGCGGCCAAGCTCAGCGAGGCCGTCGCCGCCCGCCAGCTCGAACGCACCGACTTCTCCAACCCCACCATCGGCGCGGTGCATCGCGAGGCGCTGCTGGGTGCCGGCGTCGCGTTGCAACAATCCGGCGTGATCGCGGCCGACAAGTCGGTGACCGCCATCGTCGACGCGCTGATCGACACGAGGTTCGGCAAGATCCAGGGTGCTGCCGCCACCGGCGTGCGTCGGTGAGCGACGTCGCGCTCGAGGCCGAACGGCGCCTCGACGCCGGTACGCGACCGGCGCCGACCGGCCGCCTGCGCCGCGTCGTGGCGCAAGGCGCGCTCGGCCTGATGCTGCCGCTGTCGGTGGGCATCGGCTGGGAACTGGCCGCCGCCAACGGTCTGGTGGCGGTCAATCTGCTGCCGCCGCCCTCGGCTATCCTGCGCGTGCTGGGCGATCTGCTGGCGAGCGGCGATCTGGTGGTGCATGTCGGCGCCACGCTCGGCCGCGTCCTGTTCGGCTTCGCCTGCGGGGCGCTGGCGGCCACGGCGCTCGGCGCCCTGACCGGCTATGCCGACACCGCCCGCCGCCTGCTCGATCCGACCTTGCAGGCACTGCGCTCGATCCCCTCGATCGCCTGGGTGCCGCTGTTCATCCTGTGGTTCGGCATCTTCGAGACCTCGAAAGTGCTGCTGATCGCCGTCGGCACGTTCTTCCCGGTGTATCTGGCGCTGGTCGCCGGCATCCGCGGCGTTGATCGCAAGCTGATCGAGGTCGGCCGCGTGCTGCGTTTCGGCCACGCGCGCATGGTCGGGCGCATCCTGTTGCCCGCCGTATTGCCGACATGGCTGATCGGCCTGCGCGGCGGACTTGGCCTCGGCTGGATGTTCGTGGTCGCGGCCGAGTTCATGGGCGCCAGCGAAGGTCTCGGCTATCTGCTGATCGATGGTCAGCAGACCGGCCGGGCCGCGGCCATCCTGGCCTCGATCCTGTCCTTCGCGGTGCTCGGCAAGCTCACCGACGCGATCCTCGTGGCGACCGGTCGCCGCTTCGTCGCCTGGCAGGATTCCGTCGACACCGTGCGCTGAGAGTACGTCCGAAGAGTTCACGAAGGATTACAGAGCTTTCTGAGCATGAGGCGAATGGAGGTGAATTTGAGGAACGCCAGAGCCCGGCGGTTGAGGCATTCCCAATCCTTGGCCAGTCGGCGGCATCGGTTCAACCAGCCGATCGTGCGTTCCA
>CAMDVZ010000395.1 GCA_945878895.1 Caenispirillum bisanense
GGGTCGAGTCCGAGGAGAAGACCGCTGGCGGGATCATCATTCCCGACACCGCCAAGGAAAAGCCGATGGAAGGCGAGATCGTCGCCGTCGGTTCCGGCGCGCGCGACGAGCACGGCAAGATCGTGCCGCTCGACGTCAAGGCCGGCGACCGCGTGCTGTTCGGCAAATGGTCGGGCACCGAGGTGACGATCGACGGCGTCGAGCTGCTGATCATGAAGGAGTCCGACATCATGGGCATCCTCGAAGCGGTCAAGGTCGCGGCCAAGGTCGTCAAGATCGCCAACAAGTCCGCCTGATCCGGTTTCCCGACTTTCCAGCCTTCCGACTTTAGCGACCGCCCGGTGCCAGACGCGCCGGCGCGGCTCCCGCACCCATTGAAAAGAGAAATCCCATGGCAGCCAAAGACGTCCGTTTTTCGGGCGACGCGCGCGACCGCATGTTGCGCGGCGTCGACATCCTCGCCAACGCGGTCAAGGTGACCTTGGGGCCCAAGGGCCGCAACGTCGTGATCGACAAGAGCTACGGCGCGCCGCGCATCACCAAGGACGGCGTCACCGTCGCCAAGGAGATCGAGCTGGCCGACAAGTTCGAGAACATGGGCGCGCAGATGGTGCGCGAAGTGGCCAGCAAGACCAATGACCTGGTCGGCGACGGCACCACGACCGCGACCGTGCTGGCCCAGGCCATCGTCCGCGAGGGCGTCAAGCTGGTCGCCGCCGGCATGAATCCGATGGATCTCAAGCGCGGCATCGATCTCGCCGTCAACGCCGCCGTCGAGGACATCAAGAGCCGCGCCAAGAAGGTCACGACGTCGGAGGAGATCGCCCAGGTCGGCACCATCTCCGCCAACGGCGAGGAATCGATCGGCAAGATGCTGGCGCAGGCCATGAAGAAGGTCGGCAACGAGGGCGTCATCACCGTCGAGGAAGCCAAGAGTCTCGAGACCGAGCTCGAGATCGTCGAGGGCATGCAGTTCGATCGCGGCTACCTGTCGCCCTACTTCATCACCAACGCCGACAAGATGAACTGCGAGCTGGAAAGCCCCTACATCCTGCTGTGCGAGAAGAAGCTGTCGGGCCTGCAGGCGATCCTGCCGCTGCTCGAGGCCGTCGTGCAGTCGGGCAAGCCGCTGGTGATCGTGGCCGAGGACATCGAGGGCGAGGCGCTGGCGACTCTGGTCGTCAACAAGCTGCGCGGCGGGTTGAAGGTCGCGGCCGTCAAGGCGCCGGGCTTCGGCGATCGCCGCAAGGCGATGCTGGAGGACATGGCGATCCTCACGGGCGGCCAGCTGATCAGCGACGACCTCGGCATCAAGCTCGAGAACGTCACGCTCGACATGCTGGGCAAGTGCAAGCGGGTGTTGATCCAGAAGGAAAACACCACGCTGGTCGACGGCGCCGGCAAGAAGGCCGACATCGAGGCCCGCATCGCCCAGATCAAGGCGCAGATCGAGGAGACCACCTCGGACTACGACAAGGAGAAGCTGCAGGAGCGTCTCGCCAAGCTGGCCGGCGGCGTCGCCATCATCAAGGTCGGCGGCTCGACCGAGGTCGAGGTCAAGAACCGCAAGGACCGGGTCGACGACGCCATGCACGCCACGCGCGCCGCCGCCGAGGAAGGCATCGTCGCCGGTGGCGGCGTGGCGCTGCTCTACGCGACGCGGGCGCTGGACAAGCTGCGCGCCGGCAACCCCGACCAGAAGGCCGGCATCGACATCGTGCGCCGCGCTCTCCAGGCACCCGTGCGCCAGATCGTCGAAAACGCGGGCGAAGACGGCTCGGTGATCGTCGGCAAGCTGCTCGAATCGAAGGACACCAACTTCGGCTTCGACGCCCAGAAGGGCGAGTACGTGAACATGATCAAGGCCGGCATCATCGACCCGACCAAGGTCGTGCGCACCGCCCTCCAGGACGCCGGCTCGGTGGCCGGCCTGCTGATCACGACCGAGGCGATGATCGCCGACAAGGTCGAGAAGAACCCCGCCCCGATGCCGGGCGGCGGCGGCATGGACTACTAGTCCACGCCGGCACGGCTATACGACGCGCGCCCGTCACCCCGGTGACGGGCGCGTTTTCTTGTACGGCCCGACGCGATGCAACGCGGTGCGGAAATCGCCGCCCGCGCCCCCGTTCATACCTTCCCTTGCGCTTCGCGGGGGAAGGTGGCCGAAGGCCGGATGGGGGTGTGCTCGCCGAGGTCACGTCGCCGAAAGAAAAGGGCGTTTCGCTTCGCGCGGTCGTATCGACGGTGCGATTATTCTCCGGCATCGGGTTCGTTGCGACACCCACCCCCATCCGCCCTTCGGGCACCTTCCCCCGCCGTTGGCAGGGGAAGGTATGATTCATGAACGACGCCAACGGCTTGCGGCCGAGAGCGGTGCCGCTCCCGTCGCTTCCCGCATCGTGCTATTGATCCGGGTGCGGCTCGATTGCGGGTTCCCAGCGGCGGCGTTCCCGTGCGACTCTCCGGCGACGGCATTTTCGAGGGACGGCATCGCATGTGCGGCATCATCGGCATCGTCGGCATCAATCCCGTCACGCCGCGGCTGGTCGAGGGGCTGCGGCGGCTGGAGTATCGCGGCTACGATTCCTCGGGCGTCGCGACCCTGATCAACGGTCACATCGACCGCCGCCGGGCCGAGGGCAAGCTGACCAATCTGGAGGCGCGGCTGGGGCTGGAGCCGCTGGCGGGCACCACGGGGATCGCCCACACGCGCTGGGCCACCCATGGCGGGGTGAGCGAGCGCAACGCCCATCCGATCGCGACCGACCGCGTCGCCGTCGTCCACAACGGCATCATCGAGAACCATCGCGAACTGAAAGCCGAACTGGTGGCCGAGGGCCGCCGCTTCGATAGCGACACCGACACCGAGGCCGTCGCGCAGCTGCTGACGTCCTTCCTCGAACGCCAGATGAGTCCCGAGGAGGCGATGGCCGCTACCATGGCGCGGCTCAAGGGGGCGTTTGCCCTGGTGTGCCTGTTCGCGGGGCGGCACGACCTGCTGATCGGGGCGCGGCGCAACTGTCCGCTGGCGGTCGGCTACGGCGAGGGCGAGATGTATCTCGGCTCGGATGCCTTGGCTCTGGCACCGTTGACGCGCCGCATCGCCTATCTGGAGGAGGACGACTGGGTCGTCCTGCGCCACGACGAGGCCCGGGTCTTCAACGCCGGCAAGCCGGTGACGCGCGAGATCAAGACCACGGCGCTATCGGGGGCCATGATCGGCAAGGGCAACCACCGCCACTTCATGCTGAAGGAGATGCACGAGCATCCCGAGGCGGTGAGCGCCACCCTGCGGTCCTACCTCGATCCGGCCGCCCGCGCGGTGTCGCCGCCTTCCCTGCCGTTCGACTGGAAGGACGTGCCGAGGCTCACCATCACGGCCTGCGGCACCGCCTATTACGCGGCGCAAATCGGCAAGTACTGGTTCGAGAGACTGGCGCGCCTGCCGGTGGAGACCGACATCGGCTCGGAGTTCCGCTACCGCGAGGCGCCGATGCCCGCGGGCGGCGTCTGCATGGCGGTGTCGCAATCGGGCGAGACGGCCGACACCCTGGCCGCGCTCCGCTACGCCCGCTCCCAGGGCCAGACGATCCTGTCGATCGTCAACGTCAAGGAAAGCGCGATGGCGCGCGAATCCGACGTCATCGTGCCCACCCACGCCGGCCCCGAGATTAGCGTGGCGTCGACCAAGGCCTTCACCGCCCAGCTGGTGGTGCTGCTGACGCTGGCCATTTCGGCGGGACGCGCGCGCGGCACCCTGAGCGCGGCGCGCGAAGCCGAACTGGTCGACGCGCTGATCGAACTGCCGTCCAGGCTGGCCGAGGTGCTGGGCAGCCACGAGGCGATCGTTGCCATCGCCAACAAGGTCGCGGAGGCGCGCGACGTGCTCTATCTCGGCCGTGGCACGTCTTACCCGATCGCGCTGGAGGGCGCTCTCAAGCTCAAGGAGCTGAGCTACATCCACGCCGAGGGCTATCCGGCGGGCGAACTCAAGCACGGCCCCATCGCCCTGATCGCCGAGGACGTGCCTGTCGTGTTCGTGGCGCCGACCGACGAGCTGGCGGACAAGATCGCTTCGGCCTTCGAACAGGTCCACGCGCGGGGCGGCAAGCCGATCCTGTTCTCCGACGCCGCCGGCATCGCGCGGCTGGGCAGCAAGGCCTTCGCCAGCCTGTGCCTGCCCGACGTCGATCCCATGGTGGCGCCGATCCTCTACGCCGTGCCGGTCCAGATGCTGGCCTATTACGCCGCCCTGGCGAAAGGCACCGACATCGACCAGCCGCGCAATCTCGCCAAAAGCGTGGTGGTCGAGTAGCGAGGCGCGGCGCATTCGAGCCGCCGCGGGACGTTCGGACCCTTCCCGTGCGTTTCGCTTGTTCCTTGCTTGCGCCGAGCGAGCCCGATGGGCGCCCGGATCGGCGGCGGCGCCGGTATCCCGCCGCGCCCGGGCTACCGCGGTAACGCGACTCCG
>CAMDVZ010000396.1 GCA_945878895.1 Caenispirillum bisanense
AGCTCTGCGCCCGGGTCTGGAACACCTGCGACGAGATCCTCGACGCCTGTCAAAGCGCCTGGCGCTTCCTCGTCGACGATCCAGCCCGGATCCGCTCCATCGGCACCAGGAAATGGGCGTGTGTCACTCGATAAGTCGGCTGGTATAAGCTGGGTGATGCCGATACCGAACACCTGCTGGGTCAACACATGATCGACACGGGTTTGCAGGTCCGGAATCTCCGACTCCAGTCCCGCGATCAAGCGTGTGGAGATTTCGCGCAAAAAGACACCCGATTTCGTGCAGGGGTCCCGAAACTTGACCGAACGGTCAACCCAGATATTCGCGCCGTCATTGCGCGACGCCCATACCTGCGCCAGGTGGTCCAGCATTCGGTTCGCGAGTTCCGGCGGGGTGAACACCTCATCATTCGACAGGTTGGCAATGCAGGTCAGCACATCGGGATTGCGCCCACGCAGGGCAAAGCTGGCTTGATCGATCATGCCGCCCCCCTCGTCATATCAAAAGCCGCCGCCAAGTCGGACACGCCCATCGGCGGATAGGATTTGGCAGGCGTGAAAAGCCCATGCTCGCCAAGCGCGGCAAACAGCGAGCCTTCGACGCTGAAACTCGACCTGCCGGTCAGCACGTCAAGCCGAAAATCGCGCCGCTGGAACTTGCCCTTGCCCAGATAGCCCCATTCCACAACGGTGATCGGATTGCCGTCAATCGAGCGCATCGTCATCGCATCCCCATGCACGAGATTGAGCGAGAGAACACAGGACGCGGCGCGGAAGAAATCGTCCGCCTCGTTCAGTGCCAGATAATCCGCAAAAATCTCCAGCATACTGGCCCGGCATTCCGCAATATTATCCTCCAGCAACTCGACCCCATAGGCGCACATCAAGCCATACAAGGCATAGTTCCGCTTCTCGAAGTCTGACTTGCCGAACTTCAATTCAACGGCGGCCAGCTTGCGTTGCAGGATCGGCACGAGAAAGTTGCCGCTGCCGCAGGCGGGCTCAAGAAAGCGTGCGTCGACCCGCTCGCTCTCCCCCTTTACAAGGTCAAGCATCTTTTCAACCAGCCAAGGCGGTGTGAACACTTCCCCGTGGTCGGCGACGCGCTTCTTGGATTTGATCAGGCTCATGGGAGGCGGGTCAAAGGATTCGAAATCCTGAGTATGTGGCTGTGGACTCTCGCGACGATACTACGCCCGACTCAGCAGTTTGGCGACTCAATGGTCTGAGCGCGCGCCAATTCGTCGACTTAGAATTGTACTGTACCGCGCTCGGAAAATTCACGTCCGCCGCATCACCACAGCGAAACCAAGCGTGCGGACGTCTCCTGCCGTGCATGCACGCGTCAATGGCGGCTCGGAACGTCTTGGTACTTCAATACCCCGCCGCCCTGCCCCCAAACCCCACCGCCTTCTCCAGCGCGCTCGCCGCCCGGAGCACCGTCTCCTCGTCGAACGCCCGCCCGACCAGCTGCAACCCCAGCGGCAGCCCGTCGGCCGACAGTCCGCCCGGCAGCGATATCCCCGGCAGACCCGCCATCGAGGCCGGCACCGTGAACAGGTCGTTCAGGTACATCGTGACCGGATCGTCCATCTTCTCGCCCGCCGCGAAGGCCGGCGTCGGCGCCGTCGGTGTCAGCAGCACGTCGCAGCGCTCGAACGCCTGGGTAAAGTCGCGCGCGATCAGGGCGCGGACCTGCTGCGCCTTCTTGTAGTAGGCGTCGTAGTAGCCGGCCGACAGCACGTAGGTGCCCATCAGGATGCGGCGGCGCACCTCGGCCCCGAACCCGGCGCCGCGGGTGTTCTCGTACATCGACTGCAGATCCTTGCCCTCGACGCGCAGGCCGAAGCGCACGCCGTCGTAGCGGGCGAGGTTCGAGGAGCATTCGGCGGGGGCGACGATGTAGTAGGTCGCGAGCGCGGATTTCGTGTGCGGCAGCGACACGTCGACGGGGACGGCGCCGGCGTCCTTCAGCATCGCCACGCCGCGCGACCACAGCGCCTCGATCTCCGGCGCCATGCCCTCGACGCGGTATTCGCGCGGGATGCCGACCTTGAGGCCCTTCACGTCGCCGGCACAGGCGGCGGCGAAATCGGGCACGGCGATCGGGGCCGAGGTCGAGTCCCTGGGGTCGTGGCCGGCCATCGCCTGGAGCAGCAGGGCGGTGTCGCGCACGGTGCGGGCGAAGGGGCCGGCCTGGTCGAGGGAACTCGCGAAGGCGACGATCCCCCAGCGCGAGCAGCGGCCATAGGTCGGCTTCAGCCCGACGATGCCGCAGAAAGCGGCCGGCTGGCGGATCGAGCCGCCGGTGTCGGTGCCGGTGGCGCCGGGCGCCATGTAGGCGGCCACGGCGGCGGCCGAGCCGCCCGAGGAGCCGCCGGGCACCAGCTTGCGGTTGTCGCCGGCGCGCTTCCACGGGTTCTCGACGGGCCCGAAATGGCTGGTCATGTTCGAGGAGCCCATCGCGAACTCATCGAGGTTGGTCTTGCCCAGCATCACGGCGCCGGCTCGCCACAGGTTGGCCGAGACCGTCGATTCGTAGGGCGGGACGAAGTTTTCGAGGATGCGAGAGGCGGCCGTCGTGCGGGTGCCCTCGGTGCAGAACAGGTCTTTTATCGCCAGCGGCACGCCTTCGAGCGGGCCGGCCTCGCCTTTGGCGCGGCGGGCGTCGGAGGCGCGGGCCATGTCGAGGGCGCGGTCGGGCGTTTCGGTGATGAAGGCGTTGAGGCCGCGGTGGGTTTCCATGCGGGCGAGGTGGGCTTCGGCGAGCGCGACCGCCGTGGTTTCGCCTTTGTGCAGGGCGGTGGCGATATCGGCGATGGTCAGGTCGGTCAGCTGGGTCATCTTGCTACTCCACGACCTTGGGGACGGTGAAGAAGCCGCCGGTTCCGGGGGCGTCGGGGTCGAGGTACACGGCACCGCCGGGGGCGTTGGCGAGGATGCGTTCGGCGATGCCGCCATCGGTCACTTTGTCGTCGCGGAACGGCAAAAGGACGGCGGAAACGCTCGAAAGCGGGTCGATTCCCGTCGTATCGACGGCGTTCAGCTGCTCGATCCAGCCAAAAATGCCGGAAAGTTCGCTCGCGAGACGCAGTTTATCGCCTTCCGGCACGTTCAAACGCGCCAAACGGGCTATTTTCGTCACCGTGTCGACGTCGATCGCCATTTCGCCATTCTCCGGAAAAACCCCGCGATATCAACGCCCTGGGCGATTTCACCCGCCCGGCCGCGGACCCGCGCGCAGACCCTCCGTCACCTAGCGGTTTCGCGCGACAACGTCCAGCGCGGCCCCGGCGGCGGTTTTATCGGAGTTGATATTAACATTTATTTTCATAAGGATGATTGATTTTCCTAACCTCGCCATACAATATTCCCCCACCCCGCACCGACCGGCGACCCAAGTGCCAAAAACCCGTTCCATCATGCTCTTTGTCGCGCTGGCGCTGTTGCTTCCAGCGTCCGTTTTCGCGCAAGCAAAGGTCGGCGCGCCGCTGACAAAGCCTTCTGCCACAAGCACTCCCGCCCCTTCGGTCTGCCTCGCCCGCCAGATGGTGCCGCTCGAGGAAGCCCACCGCGCCCCCTTCGCCGCGTGGCTCCGCCGCGAAGCCCCCAACGCCGGCTACCTCGTCGATTTCGCCTGTCGCGCAACGACAAGTTCGATTCTGGTCGGTCTCGCCGACGGCACCGGCAACGGCCGCGTCTCGCTGCTCGACTTCGCCCAGGATCCCGTCGTTTCGCGCCTCGTCCTCGAAGCCCAGGTCGAGAGTCCCGCGATGATCGGCCGGCCCGGCGGCCACCGCTCGCTGTTCTACGTCGAATCGTTGCCCGACAAGGGTTTCTCGCTGCGCCGCTACCGCGCCGTCGACCTCGCGACGGGCCGCTCCCAGACCCTCTACGAGGGCCATCACGACCCCCGCGACCGCGGCTGCGCCGCCGCTTCCGGCCCGATGAAACTGACCGCCGCGGCCCAGGCCAAGGTGATCGAAATCACCCCCCGTTCGCTCTACGGCATCGAGATCGACCACGAGGACATCGACTGTCCCTCCGGCAAGCGCGAACGCCGCGCCGAAGTCTGGACCGCCGCCGAACCCGGCTTCGTGCGGCGCGCCGCAGTGCCTGCGCCACAAGCACCGAAGGCCTCCCGATGAAGCGCATCCTCGTTCTCGTCCATGGCGCCTGGGCCACCCCGCACGTCTGGCGCCACTGGCGGCAACGCTTCGAAGCCGGCGGCTGGCACGTCGTCGCGCCCGCGCTCCGCCACCACGACGGCGAGCCGCTGTCGCCGCATCCTGACCTCGCCGCGCTGTCGGTCGAGGACTATGCCGAGGACCTCGCCGCCCGCATCGTGCGCCTACCCGCCAAACCCGTCGTCGTCGGGCACGGCATGGGCGGCGTGCTGGCGCTGAAAATGGCCGCCCGTGGCCTCGTCGCGGGCTCCGTCCTGC
>CAMDVZ010000397.1 GCA_945878895.1 Caenispirillum bisanense
CGCTTCTTGATGGCCGCGCCACGACGATTCGCGGCATCCATCAATTCGCCGGACAGCTTGTCGACCATGCTCTGCTCGGAGCGGTCGCGCGCGGCCTGAATGAGCCAACGGATCGCAAGCGCCTGGCGACGCTCCGGACGAACCTCGACCGGCACCTGATAGGTGGCACCACCCACCCGGCGCGAACGAACCTCGACCGCCGGCTTCACGTTGTCGATGGCCTCGAGGAACACCGGCAACGGCTCGTTCTTCGACTTGGTCCGGATGATCTCGAACGCACCATAGACGATCGATTCGGCTACCGATTTTTTGCCTTCATACATCAGCGTGTTCATAAACTTGCTGACGACGATATCGCCGAACTTGGCGTCCGGAAGAATTTCGCGCTTTTCGGCGCGGCGACGACGCGACATGCTCCGCCCCTCCTACTTCGGCCGCTTCGCGCCGTATTTCGAACGACGCTGACGGCGATCCTTGACCCCCTGCGTGTCGAGGACGCCGCGGAGAATGTGGTAACGGACGCCCGGGAGATCCTTCACGCGACCGCCACGGATCATCACGACGGAGTGCTCCTGAAGATTGTGCCCCTCGCCGGGAATATAGCTCACGACCTCGTAGCCGTTGGTGAGGCGCACCTTGGCAACCTTACGCAAGGCCGAGTTCGGCTTCTTCGGCGTCGTCGTGTAGACGCGGGTGCAAACACCACGCTTCTGCGGGCACGCCTGCATGGCCGGCACCGTGTTGCGGTACGTCGGCGCCAGCCGTGGCTTGCGAATCAACTGGTTGATGGTAGGCATTCGATCCCGTGTCCTTGCCGATCGCCTGTCCGCCGCCCACCACGCCTCGTGGAGCGCCGGCGGCGCTTCAAAAAGACAACAGACCTTCCAGCGCTGGCTTTTCCCGTTAGGGCGATTGGCTGCCAGGTGGCCGGAGGTCTGCGATGTAACGGTCTTGCCGGTTCAACTGCGTCTAGACGCGAACGCCTACCGCCAGTCCCCCCGGAAAGTGGGCGGGTTATATGGGGGCTACCGCACCGCGTCAAGCGATGAAGCGACGAAAACACGAGATTCTCTGACGACTTCGCATCCTTGTTCGAAGTGAAAAGCAATCTCGCGGACTCGCGCAACATCCAGACGAATTGGGCGGTCGATACAAAATAAAGGGGCGTCCCGAAGGACGCCCCCAGCATGTGGTGTCGCGACGTTTTCACTATTCGGCGGGCACGCTTTCGCGCAACACGATCTCGTCGGGTTGATTGATCGGCGCCTCGGCCGGGCGGCTGCCGATGACTTCCCGATCGCGCCGGGCCGCCAGCTCCTTGAGACGGTTCATCACGCCGCCCGTCCCTGCCGGTATCAGGCGCCCGACGATGACGTTCTCCTTGAGGCCCAGTAGCGGGTCGATCTTGCCCGACACCGCGGCTTCAGTGAGGACGCGAGTCGTCTCCTGGAACGAGGCCGCGGAGAAGAACGATTTCGTCTGCAGGCTGGCCTTGGTGATGCCGAGCAGGACTGGCTCGCCGAGCGCCGGCTTGAGGCCCTCGGTTTCGAGACGGGTGTTGGCTTCCTCGAATTCGAGCTTGTCGACCTGCTCGCCGATCAGGAACGTCGATTCACCCGGATCGACGATCTCCATCTTCTGCAACATCTGGCGACAGATCACCTCGATGTGCTTGTCGTTGATCTTCACGCCTTGCAGCCGGTAGACCTCCTGGATCTCGTTGACCAGATAGGTCGCCAGCGCCTCGATGCCGAGCACGCGCAGGATGTCGTGCGGCACGGGATTGCCGTCGATCAGAAGGTCGCCCTTCTCGAGCCAGTCGCCCTCCTGCACCGCGATGCGCTTGCCCTTGGGGATCAGGTACTCGGCCGGCTCGCCGCCCTCGCCCGGCTGGATGATGACGCGACGCTTGTTCTTGTAGTCCTTGCCGAACTCGACGCGCCCGGCGATGTCGGTGATGATCGCGAAATCCTTCGGGCGGCGTGCTTCGAAAAGCTCTGCCACGCGCGGCAGACCACCGGTGATGTCGCGGGTCTTGCTTCCCTCTCGCGGAATGCGCGCCAGCACGTCGCCAGCGTTGACCTTCTGTCCGTTCTCGATCGACAGCACGGAGTCGACGGCGAGCGAGTACCGCGCGTCCTGGCCGTTGGCCAGCTGCATGGGCTTGCCCTTATCGTCCATGATCGCGATCCTGGGGCGCAACTCGGTGCCGCGGGCCTGCTGCTTCCAGTCGACCACCACGCGGTTGGAAATACCGGTTGCGTCGTCGATCACCTCGCGCATCGACGTACCCTCGACGAGGTCGACGTAGCTCGCCACGCCCGCCTTCTCGGTGATGACGGGCAGCGTGTAGGGATCCCACTCCGCCAGCTTCTGCCCCTTGACCACCGGGGTCTCGGTGTCGACCAGCAACCGCGCGCCATAGGGAACCCGGAACCGCGCCCGCTCGCGTTCGCTGGAGTCGACGACGACCAGTTCGGTGTTGCGGGCCATGACGATCAGCACGCCGTCGCCGTTGGTGACGACGTTGCGATTGCGAACGACCACGCGGCCCTCGTGGCTGGCCTCAACGCTGGACTGTTCCGCACCACGCTGGGCGGCGCCGCCAATGTGGAACGTCCGCATCGTCAGCTGCGTTCCCGGTTCGCCGATCGACTGGGCGGCGATGACGCCGACGGCCTCGCCGATGTTGACCGGCGTGCCACGCGACAGGTCGCGCCCGTAGCACGTGCCGCAGACGCCCCATTTGGTCTGGCAGGTAAGGACCGACCGGATGCGAACCTCCTCGATACCTGCCTTGTCGATCGCGTCCACCAGCTCCTCGCTGATGAGCGAGCTGGCCTTGACGATCACCTCCCCCGTGAGCGGATCGACGATGTCGACCAGCGCCGAGCGGCCGAGAATGCGCTCGCCGAGCGGCTCGATGACGTCGCCGCCATCCACGACAGCCCGCATCGTCAGGCCGACGCCGATCCCGCAATCGGGCTCGGTGATGATGCAGTCCTGGGCCACGTCGACAAGCCGGCGCGTCAGGTACCCGGAGTTCGCGGTCTTCAGCGCGGTGTCGGCCAGTCCCTTGCGGGCGCCGTGCGTGGAGTTGAAGTACTCGAGAACGCTGAGGCCTTCCTTGAAGTTGGCGATGATCGGCGTCTCGATGATCTCGCCCGACGGTTTGGCCATCAGCCCGCGCATGCCGGCGAGCTGCTTCATCTGGGTGGCGGAACCGCGCGCGCCCGAATGGGCCATCATGAACACCGAATTGATCGGTTCACCCTTTTTCGGCGTCGAGATCCCCTTCATCATCTCGTCGGCGACCTTCTCGGAGCAGCGCGACCAGGCATCGACCACCTTGTTGTACTTCTCGCCCGCGGTGATCAGGCCGTCCTGGTACTGCTGCTCGTACTCCTTCACTTCCTTCTGGGTCAGCGCCACGAGCTTCTGCTTGGCCGGCGGAATGACGAGGTCGTCCTTGCCGAACGAGATGCCCGCCCGACAGGCATGGCCGAAGCCCAGCGCCATCAGGCGATCGGCGAAGATCACCGTCTCCTTCTGACCGCAATGGCGATAGACGGTGTCGATGACGTTCTGGACGTCCTTCTTCGTGAGAAGGCGATTGATCAACGAGAATGGCACGTTCTTGTCGCGCGGCAGGATCTCCGACAACAGCATCCGCCCGGGTGTCGTCTCGACGACACGCACGACGGACGTGCCGCTCTCGTCGACCATGTCGATGCGCGACCGCACGCGGCTATGCATGGTGACGATGCCGGCATCCAGCGCGTGCTGGATCTCGCCGATATCGCCGAACGCCATGCCCTCGCCCGGCTCGTCTTCCCGATCCATCGTGATATAGTAGATGCCGAGCACGATATCCTGCGACGGCACGATGATCGGCTTGCCGTTGGCGGGCGACAGGATGTTGTTGGTCGACATCATCAGCACGCGCGCTTCCAGCTGGGCCTCCAGGCTCAGCGGGACGTGCACGGCCATCTGGTCGCCGTCGAAGTCGGCGTTGAAGGCGGTGCAGACCAGCGGATGGAGCTGGATCGCCTTGCCCTCGACCAGCACGGGCTCGAACGCCTGGATGCCCAGGCGATGGAGCGTCGGAGCGCGATTCAGCATCACCGGATGTTCGCGGATCACCTCCTCGAGGATGTCCCAGACTTCCGGACGCTCCTTCTCGACCATCCGCTTGGCGGCCTTGATGGTGTTGGCCATCGCGTAGTTCTGCAGGCGCGAATAGATGAATGGCTTGAACAACTCGAGCGCCATCTTCTTGGGCAGGCCGCACTGATGCAGCTTGAGCTCCGGCCCGACGACGATGACCGAGCGGCCGGAATAGTCGACGCGCTTGCCGAGCAGGTTCTGGCGGAAGCGGCCCTGCTTGCCTTTCAGCATGTCGGCCAGTGACTTCAGCGGACGCTTGTTGGC
>CAMDVZ010000398.1 GCA_945878895.1 Caenispirillum bisanense
GGTCCGACGTCGCCGCCGTCCTGATCGATCTGTGGCTCTACTACAGCGGCGACGCCGACCGCATCGCGAAAGGCCTCGCCCGGGTCACCGGCGCGACGCTGGCCGAAAGCTGGGCCGACTGGATGGTATGGCAAGAGACGACGCCGTCGGTCCGGCCCTTCGCCGGCTACGCGACGTTCAAGGCCAAGCTGATGGCGCAGTTCGACCCGGCATTCCTGGAGTTCCTCGATCCGCGCCGCGCCTTTGCCATCCGGCCCGAGGAGATCGTCTGGGGAGGCGTCGCGAAGGACGGCATCCCCGCCCTCGTCGCGCCGGCCTTCACGGACGCAGCCACCGCCGGCTGGCTCGACCCCGACGAAGCGGTGTTCGGGATCTGGATCGAAGGCGACGCGCGCGCCTATCCGCACCGCGTCATGGACTGGCACGAGATGGCCAACGACACCGTCGGTGGCGCGCCCGTCGCGCTGGCCTACTGCACCCTGTGTGGTTCGGGCGTGCTCTACGACCGGCGGGTCGCGGGCCAACCCGAACCGTTCGAGTTCGGCACGTCGGGCCTGCTCTATCGCTCCAACAAGCTGATGTACGATCGTCGGACATCGAGCTTGTGGAACCATTTCACCGGCGAACCCGCCGTCGGCCCGCTGGTCGGCGCCGGCATCCGGCTCGCCACCCTGCCCGTCGTCGTCACCACGTGGCGGCGCTGGCGCGCGAGCCATCCATCGACGCGCGTGCTGTCGCTGGAGACCGGCCACCGCCGCGACTATTCGCCCGGCAAGCCCTACGGCGCCTACTTCGCCAGCAGCGCGCTGATGTTCCCGGCCGCCGCGACCGACCGGCGTCTGGCGGTCAAGGCCAGGGTGTTCGGCGTGCGCGTGATCGAAGGCGCCCGCGCGTGGCCGATCGACGGGTTGCGCGCCGCCAGGGTCGTCAACGACGCCATCGGCACCCGCGCGGTGGTCGTCGTGGCGGAGTCCGGCGGCGAGGGCGCTCGCGCCTGGGATCGCGGCGCGCACCGTTTCGCGTTCGTCCCCGGCGTGGACGGGCTGCGCGACGAGGTTGGCCGGGCATGGCGGACGACGGAGGCGGCACTCGTGTCGCCCGACGGCGAGCGGCTGGCCCGTCTGCCCGGCCACGACGCCTACTGGTTCGCGTGGCGCAATTTCCTCGGCGCCGACGCGACGCTGGCGGATATCAGGTAGCGGTCGCGATCAGACCCTGGCCGCGACGACTTCGATCTCGACCAGCATGTCGGGCGTGGCGAGTCCGGAGATCAGCAGCAAGGTCGAGGCCGGCAGCGGATCGTGGACGTACTTGTCGCGCATGGCGCGATAGGCGCCGATATAGCGCGGGTCGGTCAGGTAGGCCGTCACCTTGACGACGTCGGCGTAGCCCATGCCGGCGCTCTTGAGCACCGCGCCGATGTTCTTCCAGACGTTGTCGCACTGTTTCTCGATGCCGGCGGCCAGCTTGCCCTTGGCGTCGGTGCCGACCTGGCCGGACACGAACAGGGTGCGCGCGCTCGGCGGCACCTCGACGCCGTGGCTGTACTTGCCGGCCAGCGGCACGGTTTTCGGATTGTGACGCTTCAAGGCCATGGTGAGTTCCCCGTCTTGCCGTCGACCGCTTCATCGCGGCCGGTTGTTTCTCGACCCGGACAAGACTATCTGGTCGGCACGCCCGTCGCCAGCATCGGTACCCGCAGTGTCCCAGCATACTTCCATCGCCACCCGGTCGCCCGTCCACGTGATCGGCGGCGGGCTCGCCGGCAGCGAGGCCGCCTGGCAACTGGCGCGGGCGGGCGTCGCCGCGGTGCTGCACGAGATGCGACCCGTGCGCGGCACCGACGCGCACCAGACCGACTCGCTGGCAGAGCTGGTGTGCTCCAACTCGTTCCGTTCCGACGACCCGCAGGCCAACGCCGTCGGGCTGCTGCACGAGGAAATGCGCCGGGCGGGCTCGCTGATCCTGCGCTGCGGAGACGCCCACAAGGTGCCGGCCGGCGGCGCGCTCGCGGTAGACCGGCATGGATTTTCCGCCGCCGTTCAGGCCGCCATCGAGGCCGAGCCGTTGATCGAGATCCGCCGCGAGGAGATCGCGGGCGCGCCGCCGGCTGACTGGACGAGCGTGATCGTGGCGACCGGCCCGCTCACCTCGCCGGCGCTGACGCAGGCGATCCTCGATCTGACCGGCGAGACCAATCTCGCCTTCTTCGACGCCATCGCGCCCATCGTGCACCGCGACTCCATCGACATGGAGATCGCATGGTTGCAGTCGCGCTACGACAAGGTCGGCCCCGGCGGCGGCGACGCCGACTACGTCAACTGTCCGCTCGACCGCGACGGCTACTATGCCTTCGTCGACGCGCTGATCGCGGGCGAGAAAAGCGACTTCAAGGAGTGGGAGAAGGACACGCCCTACTTCGAGGGCTGCCTGCCGATCGAGGTGATGGCCGAGCGCGGCCGCGACACGCTGGCGTTCGGCCCGATGAAGCCGGTCGGCCTGACCGATCCGCGCACCGGCAAGCGGCCCTTCGCGGTCGTGCAGCTGCGCCAGGACAACGCGCTCGGCACGCTCTACAACATCGTCGGATTCCAGACCAAGCTGAAGCACGGCGAACAGACCCGGATATTCCGCATGATCCCAGGGCTGGAAAAGGCCGAGTTCGCGCGGCTGGGCGGCCTGCACCGCAACACCTTCATCAACAGCCCGCGCCTGCTCGACCCGACATTGCGGCTGAACGTGCAGCCCCGTCTTCGCTTCGCCGGCCAGATCACCGGATGCGAAGGCTACGTCGAAAGCGCTGCGGTCGGGTTGATGGCGGGCCGCTTCGCCGCCGCCGAGGCGCTGGGCCGACCGATCGTCGCGCCGCCCCAAACCACCGCGATGGGCGCCCTGCTCGGCCACATAACGGGCGGCGCCGACGGCGCGACATTCCAGCCCATGAACGTCAATTTCGGCCTTTTTCCCGACGTGCCGACGCCGGCCGGCTCGCGCCGTCCCTTGCGCGGCAAGGACAAGAAGATCGCCATTTCGCACCGGGCGCTGGCCGACCTCGACGCGTGGTTGTCGCCGGCCATGGCCGCCGCCGAGTAGCGCCGGATTCGGCAACGATGCTCATGCCCGGACCACGATAACTCGTTCGTCGGGCAGGGCCGCCGCGACTAGTTTGCGCGCCCGCATCGACCCCGGACTCCGATGACCCCCGGCCCAACGCCGCCAGCTGCTGCTCGACGGCCCGCTGCTCCCAACCATCCTGATCCTGTCGGCGCCCAACGTGCTGAGCGTGGTGGCGCAGATCGCGATATCCGTCGCCGATGCCGCTTTCGTCGGATTGCTCGGAACCGAGGCCCTGGCGGCCCTGGCGCTGGTGTTCCCGGCCCAGATGATCATGGGCATGATGTCTGCCGGAGCCATGGGCGGCGGTATTTCGTCCGCGGTTGCGCGGGCGCTGGGCGCGGGCGACCGGGCCAAGGCACAGGCCGCGGCCCTGCACGCGATCGTCATCGCGCTGGTCATGGCCTGCGCGTTCGTGATCGTGTTCGTCGGCTTCGGCCGGCCGATCTTCGGCGCCATGGACGGCTCCGGCGCCGCGCTCGACGGCGCGGTCGCCAACGCCCGCGTGCTTTTTCTCGGCGCCGCGGCGCCCTGGCTCGCCAATTCGCTGGCCTCGATCCTGCGCGGCAGCGGCGACATGCGCACGCCGGCCGTCGCGCTGGTGGCCGGCGCGTTGATCCAGATTCCGTTGTCGGGCGCCCTGACGCTGGGCTGGGGACCGTTTCCGCCGCTCGGCGTCGTCGGACCGGCCGCGGCCGCCGTCGTCTCGTTCGCCGGTTCGGCCATCTGGATGGCGATGCCGCTGCTGGGCGCGGGCGCGGCCGTCCGTTTGCGTTCCGCGCCGCTGCGGCTGGCGCCGTTCCTCGACATCCTGAAGGTCGGCGCCGTGGGCTGCGTCAGCGTCGTGCTCATCAATCTCACGATCATGATGGTCACGGGCCTGATCGGGCGCGCCGGCCAGGCCGCGCTGGCCGGCTACGGCATCGGCAGCCGCCTCGAATACATGATGGTTCCGTTGAGCTTCGGCATCGGCGCTACCCTGACGGCGATGGTCGGCACGAATTTTGGCGCCCGCCGGTACGCCCGTGCCCAGAGCGCGGCATGGACGGGGGCGGCGATGGCCGCGGCGATCGCCGGCCTCGTCGGCCTGGTCGTCACGATCTTCCCCGATCTGTGGCTGTCGCTGTTCACGACGGAACCAGCCGTACTCGAGCAAGGTCGTCTCTATCTGCGCATGGTCGGACCGCTCTACGCGCTGTTCGGCGGCGCCACGGCGCTCAACTTCGCCTCGCAGGGCACCGGCAGCATGCTCTGGCCGGTCGCCGCCAACCTGTGCCGCATCGTCGTGGCCGGCG
>CAMDVZ010000399.1 GCA_945878895.1 Caenispirillum bisanense
AATGTCATCCCGAGCGCAGCGAGGGAACTCGCCGTTCCAGCGGCATCGCGGTCAGGACACAACGGCGAGTTCCCTCGCTGCGCTCGGGACGACAAACGTGCCTGACGTGCGTCGAGTGTAGCAAATACTGGCTTTCCACGGTGGGGAGAGATGCGTGAACCCGCTAGCTGGCGGGCGAAGATACCTTGGGGCCGGACGGCGGCGGTTCGCGCCACGAAGGCGGCTTGCCCAGCCAGCGACTATGGCCATCGAAGAGGCGTGAAACACCACCGCATTTGCCGCGCTGGCGCTTGCCACGTATCGACAGCCACCCCCTTCCGCCCCTGCGGGGCACCTTCGTCCGCCTCAGGGCCGCGAGCGGCCCGGGGGGAAAGGGAGCACAATTGTACCTTTTACGTGTGCCCGAAACACCGCCACGCCGATGTGGATTTCATCGCGCAACCGAGTCTCGCCGGGTTTCGTGACGGATGGTCGCAGGCGGCCGATCCGCATGGGAATTCAACCACTTACGTCGCGGTCGATGCCGCTTGACTCGGCATATCCGTTTCCCTAGGTTGCCGGCCGATTTCACCGGCCTGCGAACCTCTCGGGCGCGGACCGGTGGAGTTTGGCGTTGCGGGGTAGCCTCCGATGGCCACGGACGACAAGCCACCCTCGCTCGACGAGCTCGACGCGCGGGTAAAAGCCGCGCAGGAAGCGCGTCGGCGGCAGGTGCGTCCGGCTGGCGGAGGATCGCGCGGCGATGCCGGTGGCATCGGCGTCGGCATGCGTGTCGTCGTCGAGCTGGTCGCCGGTGTCGTGGTCGGAACGGGTCTTGGTCTGGCGCTTGATCGCTGGCTGGGCACGGAACCCTGGCTGCTCGTGGTGGGCCTCCTCTTGGGGTTCACGGCCGGCATCCTGAACGTCTATCGCGTGGCGCAAGCCGACGATGCCCGCCGCAAGGCCGAGGCGTTGGCCGGTTCGGATCAATCGCGGCCCTCCTGAAGGGTATCGCGGCGGGGTGTGGGTATGGCTGGTCCGCTGGAGCAATTCGAGATCCAGAGCTGGAGCGCGCCGCTGTTCAAGCTCGGCGGCGCCTCGATCAGTTTCACCAATTCGGCCGCCTTCATGGTCGCCGCGGCGCTCGCGGCCTCGGCCTTCATG
This sequence comes from Caenispirillum bisanense, assembly GCA_945878895.1. Lineage (GTDB taxonomy): Bacteria > Pseudomonadota > Alphaproteobacteria > Reyranellales > Reyranellaceae > CAMDVZ01. The sequence continues at coordinate 1,144 of CAMDVZ010000399.1, forward strand.
CTGGTCGGCGGCGCGAGGAAGGAAATGGTGCCGGGTCGCTGGCAGGGCATGTCGGAGATGCTCTACGAGATGATCTCCAACATGGTCCGCGACAACATCGGCGACGCGGGCCGCAAGTACTTCCCCTTCATCTTCTCGCTGTTCGTGTTCATCCTGTTCGGCAACCTGATCGGGATGCTGCCCTACTCCTTCACCTTCACCAGCCATCTTGCCGTTACCTTCACGATGGCCGCCGTGGTGTTCGTGGCCGTCACGCTGATCGGCCTGTTCAAGCACGGCCTGCACTTCTTCTCGCTGTTCTTCCCGCACGGCGCGCCGTGGTGGACCGCCCCGATCCTGATCCCTATCGAGCTGGTGTCCTACCTGTCGCGCCCGGTCAGCCTCGCGGTGCGTCTGTTCGCCAACATGACCGTCGGCCACGTGCTGCTGAAGGTGCTGGCCGGCTTCGTGATCATGCTGGGCGTGCTCGGCGGCTGGCTGCCGCTGCTGGTTCTGGTCGGCATCACGGCGCTGGAATTCCTCGTCGCGGGCCTCCAGGCCTACATCTTCGCGATTCTGTGCTGCATCTACCTGAACGACTCGCTGCATCTGCACTGAGCCGCCGCGGGCGGATCCCGACCCCGACCTTCGACCACGACGTTTATCGCACCAGGAGACAAGACAATGGACGCTTCCGCAGCCAAGCTCATCGGCGCCGGCCTCGCCGCCATCGGCATGATCGGTGCCGGCATCGGCGTGGGCAACATCTGGGCCAGCTACATCACCGCGATCTCGCGCAACCCCGCCTCGAAGGCCGAGATCGGCGCCAGCATCTGGATCGGCTTCGCGGTGACCGAGGCCATCGCGCTGTTCGCGCTGCTGGTCGCCCTGATGGCGCTGTTCAGCAAGTGATCTGGCGGCCGGGACGGTTCGCCGTTCCGTCCATCCGCGCCCCGCGACCGGCCCACGGCCGGCCGCGGGCGTCGTCGACAGGGCAACTCTCGCCCGCCGGAGAACGATCCATGTCCCATCGCCATCGCCTCGCGCGCCATCTGCCGGCCTTCGCGGCCGGGCTGGCGACGCTTGTCGTCGCGTCGGTCGCCTCGGCGGAAGAGGGCGGCCTGCCGCAGTTCAATCCCGATACCTTCGTCGGCCAGGTGTTCTGGCTTGTGGTGGTGTTCGGCGTGCTGTGGTTCGTCATGACGAAGATGGGGTTGCCCGCCGTGGGCGCCGCCATCGACGCCCGCGCCAACCGTATCCAGGGCGATCTCGACGCCGCCACCAAGGCGCGCGACGAGGCCAAGTCGGCGCTGGCCCACTACGAGAAATCGCTGGCCGACGCCCGGACCGAGGCGCAACGCCTCAACCGCGCCACCGCCGACGCCGAGAACAAGAAGGCCGCCGACCGCATGGCCGAGGTCGGTGCCGGCATCGCCAAGCGCATCGGCGAAGCCGAGGCTCGCATCGCGGCGGCCCAGTCCGACGCGATGGCCGGCGTGCCCGCGATGGCCACCGAGGCCGCCCGCGACGCCTTCGCCAAGCTGGTCGGCGCCACCGCCGACGCCGGCCGCCTGTCGGCCGCCATCGACGCCGCCGCCAAGGGAGCCGTGCGATGATCGGTACCGCCTGGGCCGCCGGCGACACTCCCGGCATGATGTCGGATCCGACCTTCTGGGTCGCCGTATCGTTCGTCATCTTCGTAGCGATCGCCGGCAAGGCCGGCTGGCGTGCCCTGACCGGCATGCTCGACGCGCGCGCCGCCGGCATCGCGAAACAGCTCGCGGACGCCGCGAATCTGCGCGCCGAAGCCGAGGCGACGCTGACGGAATACCGCCGCAAGCGCGATGCCGCCGAAACCGAAGCCAAGGGCATCGTCGAGCAGGCCCAGGTCGAAGCCGCCCGCCTGCGCGAACGCGCCGCCGCCGACGTCGAGACCACCATCAAGCTGCGCGAACGCCAGGCGCTCGACCGCATCGCCCAGGCCGAGGCCAAAGCCCAGGTCGACGTCCGCATCGCCGCCGTCGACATCGCCATGGTTGCCACCCGCGCGCTCCTGAAGGAACGCATGGAAGCCGGTCTGGGAAGCGAACTGGTCGACCAGGCCATCGCCGAACTGCCGCGACGTCTGAACTGAACCGCCGCCACGCGGCCGACGAGCGAACCCCCGCCGATGGCGGGGGTTTTCGTTTGGGGGCCGGGTATCGCAGGCCACGGCTATCGCGCGAAGGCCGGTAGGGCTCCGGGTCCGTTGTCGCCGTCGTGGAAACCTCGCGGACGACGTATCGTCCGGGCGCGGCCTGGGGCACGGTCGGGAGTACCGCGCAACGTCGTCGCGAACGGCGTGAGGGACCCCCTGGATTGTTCGCGGCTTCACGAGGTATCGACGCTGCGTCGGGTTCCCACACGCCGTTCGGGATAACGCCGGCGATGTTGGCCAGACGGTGCGCCAAGCCTGAACCTGGCGCCTATCGGGGGCCAGGGCGCGGTCGCCTCCGGGCGGAGGACGGTAGCGCTGGCGCGCCCGATCGGACGACCGCCGGTTCCGCCCTTGATCTCCACTCGCGTTCCGGGGTCTATGGCGCCGGATCGGCAAGGGAATCGGACGGAAATGACGGACACATCAGGCGCGGCGCTCGAGCCCGCGACCATCGCGTTGATCGGCTTCGGCGAGGCCGGCTCGACCATCGGGCGCGGGCTGTGCGCGGCGGGTGGCTGGCGCGGGGCGGCGCGGCCCGGCGACAACCGGCCGCGCCGGGTGATCGCCATCGACACCGCGCTCGACGCCGACGCGCGCGGTCAGGCGCTGGGGGCGGAGGCGCGGCGGCTCGATATCGCGATTTTGCGCGACTACGGCGCGGCGTTGTCCGAGGCCGACATTGTGCTCTGCGCGGTGCAGGGCGAGCACGCGCTGGCGGCGGCGCGCGCGGCGGCCCCCTTGCTGAAGCCCGGCGCGTTGTTCTTCGATCTCTGCACCGTCACGGGGGCGATGGCGGAGGAGGACCGGCTGGCGATCGCAGCGGGGGCCGGCATGTATGTCGACGTCGCCGTGATGGGCGGGTTTTTCAGCCAGGGTCTCAAGGCGCCGCTGCTGGTGGCGGGGCCGCGGGTCGAGGCGGTGGTGGACTGGCTGAACGCCGCCGGCTTCGTCGCCACGGCGCTGGGCGAGCGGCCGGGCAGCGCCTCTTCGGTCAAGATGGTGCGCAGCGTGCTGCTCAAGGGCATGGAGGCGCTGGGGGTGGAGGCGCTGGTGACGGCGCGCCGCCAGGGAATCCTGGAGGAGGTGCT
>CAMDVZ010000400.1 GCA_945878895.1 Caenispirillum bisanense
CGGCAGGCCGGTGATGAAGGCCTTGGTGCCGTCGATCGGGTCGAGCACCCAGGCCCAGTCGCGATCCATGCCGACCGCGCCGTGTTCTTCGCCCCAGACGCCATGGTCGGGCACCTCGGTCGAGAGAATGGCGCGCATGACCGTTTCGGCCTCGCGGTCGGCGATCGTCACGGGCGAGCTGTCGGCCTTGTCGTCGACCGCCACGGGGGTGCGGAAATGACGCGCGACGACGGGGCGGGCGGCGTCGGCGAGGCGATGGGCCAGCGCGACGTAAGCCGCTGGGACGGTCTGGGTCATGGCGCGGTCTCCGTTGGGTATCCCCAAACGAAAACGGGATGGCCAATGGCCATCCCGTCGCGTGGTCGGTCGGGACGCCCGGTTACTTCAGCGACTTCAGATAGGCGATCACGTCGCCGCGTTCCTTGTCGTTGGGCAGGCCGGCGAAGGCCATTTTGGTGCCCTTGACGAAACTGGCGGGCTTCCACAGCAGCTCGTTCATGTCCTCGTCGGTCCAGTCGCCGCCCTTGCCGGTCATGCCGGACGAATAGGCGAACGCCGCGACCGCGGCCTTCTTGCCGCCCGCGACGCCGAACAGCGCCGGTCCAACGGCGTTGGCGGCACCCTTTTCGGCCTTGTGGCAAGTCGAGCACTTCTTGTCGAAAGCCAGCTTGCCGGCCGCGGCGTCGGTACCGGTCGGCGCCGGCGCCTTGGCGGGCGCGGCACCCGGCACGGCGGCCACCGGCGCGTCTTCCTTGACCTCGATGGCAGGCTTGGCCGGAAACGACGGATGGACCAGCGCCGAGGCCACCTTGCCGATGACCATGGCGCCCAGTGCCGCGGCGAGCACGCCTGCTGCGATCTTGTTGAATTCCAGCGACATTCCGCCCGTCCATTCTATCGAAAAACGCCCGCCGCCCGGCGCGACGCAGGACCCGACAAGCATGGCATCTAGCATAGGGCGGCGGAGGGCTGTAGAGGCGATTGCGACGCAGCCGGAACGACGCGGCCGATGGTCGCAAGCACCGCCAGCCGCGGCTGTCGGCGCTTCCGCGGCGCGAACCGGGCGTGTCTGGCGTGGCGGCGGGTTTCCCGCTACAGCAACCGCCTTCCTTCCATCCGCCGGTGATTCCGATGGCCGTCCGCCGCACTGCCGCCCGTTCCACGCCGAAATCCGGCGTGATCGCCTTCCAGGGCGAGCTGGGCGCCAATTCCGACATGGCCTGCCGGGCGTCGCATCCCGACCTCACCCCGCTGCCCTGCCCGACCTTCGAGGCGGCGATGGAGGCGGTGCGGCTGGGCAAGGCGGGCCTCGCCATGATCCCGGTCGAGAATTCCATCGCCGGCCGGGTCGCGGATCTGCACAGCCTGCTGCCGCACACCACGCTCAAGATCGTCGGCGAACACTTCCAGCGGGTCGAGCATTGCCTGGTCGCCGTCAAGGGCGCGACGGTGAAATCCATCAAGTCCGCCCGCAGCCACGTCCAGGCGCTGGCCCAGTGCCGGGGATTCCTCAAGAAGCACCGGATCCAGCCGATAGCCCACGCCGATACCGCCGGTGCCGCCAAGGAGATCGCCGCACTCGGCGATCCGACGGTGGCCGCCATCGCCTCGTCGCTGGCGGCGCGCATCTATGGCCTTCAGGTGCTGGCCCGCAACATCGAGGACGCCGATCACAACACGACGCGCATGCTGGTGTTCTCGCGCGAGGCCGCCAGCCCGGACTGGCGACGGGAGCCCTGCATCACCGCCTTCCTGTTCCGGGTGAAGAGCCGGCCGGCGGCGCTCTACAAGGCGCTGGGCGGCTTCGCCACCAACGGCGTCAACATCACCAAGCTGGAGAGCTACATCTCGGGTGCCGCCTTCGAGCAGGCGCTGTTCTACGCCGAGGTCGAGGGCCATCCCGACCAGGTCGGCCACGCTCTGGCGTTCGAGGAGCTCGATTTTTTCTCCGACCACTTCAAGCCGCTCGGCACGTTCCCCGCCAATCCGTTCCGTCGCAAGGGATGGGACGCGCCGACCCGACCGGGAACGTGATAGCCTGATCGCGGGAGCCTCGCGGCCGGGATCGTGAATCGCCGGCGCATGCGTTCGAGAGGGGAGGACTCCATGCCGGGTTTCGTTGTCCGTGCCCTCGGACTGGCGACAGCCATCGCCTTGACGGCCGGATTGGCCGGTTGCGAGCGCAAGCAGGCGGCCCGACCGGTGCCGGGGCCGGTTGCGGTCACGGTCGCCAAACCGGTCGTGCGCGACATCGTCGAGTGGGACGAGTTCACCGGCCGGTTCGACGCCGCCGGCATGGTCGAGGTGCGCGCCAGGGTCGGCGGCTATCTCGACGCGATCCGGTTCGTCGACGGCGCCATCGTCAAGGAAGGCGATCCGCTGTTCAGCATCGACCGACGCTCGTTCAAGGCGGCCCTCGAACAGGCCGAAGCGACGCTGGTCGCGGCCCAGACCCGTTTCGACCTCGCGAAGCTCGAACTGGAACGCACCGAACGGGTGGTGCGCAGTGGTGCTGGCACCGAGCAGGCGCTCGACCAGCGGCGGCAGCAATTCCAGGCGACGCGGGCGGATCTGGCCGGCGCCAAGGCCGCCACCGAGCAGGCCCGCCTCAATCTCGACTACACCGACATCCGCGCGCCGATCACCGGCCGGATCTCGCGCCGGATGGTAACCGAAGGCAATCTCGTCAGCGCCAACACCACGATGCTGACGACCATCATGACGGTCGATCCGATCGACTTCTACTTCGATCTCGACGAGCGTTCGTACCTTCGCTACGCGCGCGTCGCCGGCGGCGAGGGCGGCGGCGGCATGGGCGCGGAGGCCCTGATAGCGACCAGCGACGAACGCGAACTGAAACGCGCGGGCCGCATCGACTTCCGCGACAATCGCCTCGATCCCGCCAGCGGCACCATGCGCCTGCGCGCCAGGGTCCCCAATCCGGACGGTTTCCTGACGCCGGGCCTGTTCGGCCGCGTCGCGATCCGGGGCGCGCCGCAACGCAAGGGCATCCTGCTGCCCGACGAGGCGATCGCCAGCGACCAGACGCGCCGCATCGTCTACGTCGTGTCCGCCGATGGCTCGGTGACGCCACGGCCGGTCGTCACCGGTCCCAAGGTCGACGGCTATCGTGTCGTGCGCGAGGGGCTGACCGGCGAGGAGACCGTGGTGGTCGACGGCCTCATGCGCATCCGGCCCGGCGTCAAGGTCGCGCCCAAGTCGACGACCCTGCCGCCGACGCGCGCCGCGGCGCCCTGACCGGAGCCGCGCCATGAGATTCGCGCGCTTCTTCGTCGACCGGCCGATCTTCGCGACCGTGCTGTCGCTGGTGATCACGCTGCTGGGCTCGATCGCGTTCCTCAATCTGCCGGTCGCGCAGTATCCCGAGATCGCGCCGCCGACCATCGTGGTGCGTGCCAGCTACCCCGGCGCCGACGCAGCGACCGTGGCGGCCACGGTGGCGGCGCCGCTGGAGGAGCAGATCAACGGCGTCGAGAACATGCTCTACATGTCCTCGTTTTCCGGCAACGACGGGGCGCTGGCGCTGACCATCACGTTCCGTCTCGGTACCGACCTCAACGCCGCCCAGGTGCTGGTGCAGAACCGCGTGAGCACGGCGATGGCGCGCCTGCCGCAGGCCGTGACGCAGCTCGGGGTTACCACCAACAAGACGTCGCCAGACATCATGATGGTGGTCCATCTGCTGTCGCCCGACGAGACCTACGACCAGCTCTACGTGTCCAACTACGCCCGCAACCGCGTCCGCGACATCCTGCTGCGGCTGGACGGCGTCGGCGACGTGATCATTTTCGGCGAACGCCTCTACAGCCTGCGCATCTGGCTCGACCCCGACCGGCTGGCGACCTACGGCCTGACCTCGGGCGACGCGGTCGCCGCGGTGCGGGAGCAGAACATCCAGGTCTCCGGTGGAGCGCTGGGCGCCCAGCCGGCGCCGCGCGACAACGCGTTCCAGCTGACGGTCCGAACCCAGGGTCGCTTCCAGGAACCGGCCGAGTTCGAACGCATCGTCGTGCGCTCGACGTCCGAGGGCCGCATCGTCAGGCTCGGCGACGTCGCCCGCATCGAGCTCGGCGCCCAGGACTACGCGACCGGCTCCTACCTCAACGGCAAGGCCGCCGTCGGTGTCGCCGTGTTCCAGCGACCCAACACCAACGCGCTGGCGGCCGCCAAGGGCATCGTCGAGATGATGGAGCGACTGAGGGCGGACTTTCCAGCCGGCATCGAGTACCGCATCGTCTACAATCCGACCCAGTACATCCAGGCGTCGATGGACGCGGTCTACCGCACGCTGATCGAGG